>NZ_JBJHAO010000016.1:0-89896 GCF_054051075.1 Blastococcus sp. SYSU DS0617 | reverse complement strand
GGGCGGCCGGGCGCAGCACGGCCCCCCCCACGCCGCCCCCCCCCCCCCCCCCCCCCCCCCCCCCCCCCCCCCCCCCCCCCCCCCCCCCCCCCCCCCCCCCCCCCCCCCCCCCCTCCGGCCGAGGTCGTCGACTGGCTGCGCGAGCGCCTCAGGGGCTGACCACCGGCACGGTGAGCTGCTGCACCCGCCCCGGGCCGGTCGCCAGCGCGACCGGCTGCGGGAGGGTGGCGCCGCGGTAGGCGAGGTCCCCCCCGGCCAGGACGACGGCCAGGCGGTGACCCGGGGCGAACCGGTGCACGATCGCCGGCAGCTCGATGGTGACCGGCTTCGTCGCGTCCGCGATCCGGGCGGGGGAGATCAGCCGGTGCGGCAGCTCCACCGCACCGTCCGGGCCGACGTCGTACACCTTCGCGTAGACCACCAGCTGGCCGCCGGGGCCGCCCGCCTGCGTCGCGGCGACGGCCGGGGCATCCAGCTGCACGGTCAGCCGGGGCGAGCCGACGACGTCCATGGGCTGCGCCAGGGGTGGCGTCGAGAAGCGGATCGCCGTCCCCGGCGGATCGGTGACCGGGCCGGTCTGGTCCAGGAACGCCGTCTCGGTGTAGTTCGGGCCGATCGGCGCGACGCTGCTGTAGGTGCTGAGACCCGGCACCACCTGCGCCGGGTCGTCCACCAGTGCGCCACCGAAGAGCCCGCCGCCGGACAGGTGCAGCGTCCGCTCGGTCCCCACCGGGTAGGACGGTGCCGAGGCGTAGGCCTGCTCGACGTCCCCCGTCTCGGCCATCACCCAGTCGCGGTAGTACTCGAACACCGGTGCCGGCGCCTTGCCGCGGCCGCGCACGTAGTGGTCGAACCAGGCCAGCGCCTGGCGGCCCTGGTAGGAGTTCTCGGGGTTGCGCTGGTCCAACTCGCCCGGCTGCGGGTCGAGGGCGCTGTGCCCCCAGGACTGCCAGACCAGCGACACCGGGGTGCCCTGCGCCTTCAGCGCGGCGTAGGTGGCCACCGACTCCTGCAGGTTGAACAGGGTGTCGGCCTGGCCCTGCGCGATCAAAGTCGGCGTGCGGACGTCGGAGACGTAGGCGGCCACGGAGTTCGACCGCAGGAACTCCACCGACCGCTGGCTGGCGTACCCGGTCGCGGCCACCTCGGCGAGGGCGGTGCAGACCGGGGCGTCGAAGTTCAGGCAGTTCTCCCGCGCCAGGTTGCGCACCTGGGCCGGATCGCCGAGCCCCGGCAGGTCCTGCAGGCCGCTGGCCAGGCCGAGGGCGGTGAACAGCAGCGACCACTGGTACTTGAACACACCGGTGTTCGGCGAGCCGACCGAGCCGCTCAGCGCGCTGCCGCCGGGGATGCCGCTGTTGTCGGGGTTGAGCGAGTAGGAGAGGTCGTTCCACGTGATCATCGGGACGATCGCGTCGAGCCGGTCGGTGCCGGCCGCGTGCTCGACGGCGGCGGCCGCGAACTGGATCTGGCCGCCGTAGGAGCCGCCGACCATCCCCACCGCCGGGTCGTGCCGCACCTTGGTACGGCGGTCCTGGCGGATCACCTGGTCGACGTGCACGCGCTCGCCGGTCGCGTCGTCCACCGCGACGATCGAGCGGTCGCCGCCGAGGAAGCGCAGGAGCTGGCTCGCGGCGGCACCGTCGTGCTCGCGGTCGTCGAGGGTGATGGGGCACAGGTCGCCGTCGACGAAGCCGAGGCCGGTGTAGGAGAGCGTCACGTACCCGTGCTCGCCGAAGCCCTGGGCGAAGTCGGCCTGGTCGGCTTTCGTGCCGCCGAACCCGTTCGTCGCCAGCAGGGCCGGGCCGGGCCTGCGGGCGGTGACGCCCGGGGGGACGTAGAGATCCGCGTCGATCTGGCAGGTCCGGTTCTCCGGTCCGAGGCCGGTCACGGTGATCGTCAGGTCGCGCGGGACGATCTCGGTCGCGGCTGCGGGAGGCGCCAGGGCGACCGTCCCTCCGGTGGCCAGCACGGCCGTGAGCAGGGCGGTCGTCGTTCGGCGCACGGGAGCTCCTCGTCGGTCGGCGATCGGGCGGTGGCGCGGCGGGGCGGCCCGTTCGCTGCCGCAATCGGGTGAGGAAGGCTGTGATGCACCCCACGCCGGACCCATCTCTCCAACGCCCGGGGCGGCATTCCGGTTACGGGCGGGCTACGGTCCCTCTTCGTGGATCTCTTCGAGTACCAGGCCCGTGACCTGTTGGCCTCGCACGGTGTCCCCGTGCTCCCCGGCGGCGTCGCCGATACGCCCGATCAGGCGGAGGCGATCGCCCGCGAGATCGGGCAGACCGTCGTCGTGAAGGCGCAGGTGAAGGTGGGCGGCCGCGGCAAGGCCGGTGGCGTCAAGCTCGCCGACAACCCCGAGGACGCGAAGGCGCGCGCCCAGGACATCCTGGGGCTGGACATCAAGGGGCACATCACGCACCGCGTGATGGTGGCCCAGGCCAGTGACATCGCCGAGGAGTACTACTTCTCCTACCTCCTCGACCGCTCCAACCGCACCTTCCTGGCCATGGCCTCGAAGGAGGGCGGCGTGGAGATCGAGCAGCTCGCCGTCGAGCGCCCGGAGGCGCTGGCCCGCATCCCCGTCGACGCCAGCGTCGGTGTGGACGCGGCCAAGGCGGCCGAGATCGTCGACGCCGCGAACTTCCCGGCCGAGGTGCGTGACCAGGTCATCGCCATCGCCGTGCAGCTGTGGGACGTCTTCACGAAGGAGGACGCCACGCTGGTCGAGATCAACCCGCTGGCCAAGGCGCCCGACGGCACCGTCCTCGCCCTCGACGCCAAGGTGACGCTCGACGAGAACGCCGAGTTCCGGCAGTCCGAGCACGCCGCGCTCGAGGACGCCGCCGCCGCCGACCCGCTCGAGGCGCGCGCCAAGGAGAAGAACCTCAACTACGTCAAGCTCGAGGGCGAGGTCGGGATCATCGGCAACGGTGCCGGCCTGGTCATGAGCACGCTGGACGTCGTGGCCTACGCGGGCGAGGAGTTCGGTGGCGTCAAGCCGGCCAACTTCCTCGACATCGGCGGCGGCGCCTCCGCCGAGGTCATGGCCAACGGCCTGGAGATCATCCTCTCCGACCCCGCCGTGAAGAGCGTCTTCGTCAACGTCTTCGGCGGCATCACCTCCTGCGACGCCGTGGCCAACGGCATCGTCTCCGCGCTGGGCATCCTCGGCGACGAGGCCACCAAGCCGCTGGTCGTCCGGCTCGACGGCAACAACGTCGAGGAGGGCCGGCGGATCCTCGCCGAGGCCAACCACTCCCTGGTCACCGTCGTGGACACGATGGACGGCGCCGCGCGCCGGGCCGCCGAGCTCGCCGCCTCCTGACCTCCCCGACTCCCGACAGGACTCCAGAGATGTCGATCTTCCTCAACGAGAACAGCAAGGTCATCGTCCAGGGCATGACCGGCTCCGAGGGCATGAAGCACACCTCGCGCATGCTCGCGTCCGGCACCGCGATCGTCGGCGGCGTCAACCCCCGCAAGGCGGGTACCAACGTCGACTTCGACGGCACCAGCGTGCCGGTGTTCGGCTCGGTCGCCGACGCCATGAAGGAGACCGGCGCCGACGTCAGCGTCATCTTCGTGCCGCCGCCGTTCGCCAAGGCCGCCGCGATCGAGGCCGTCGACGCCCAGATCGGGCTCGCCGTGATCATCACCGAGGGCATCCCGGTGCACGACTCGACCTACGTCTGGGCCCACGCCCAGGGTGGCGCGACGCGCATCATCGGGCCGAACTGCCCCGGCCTGATCAGCCCCGGGCGCAGCAACGCGGGCATCATCCCGGCCAACATCACCAAGCAGGGCAAGATCGGCCTGGTGTCGAAGTCCGGCACGCTGACCTACCAGATGATGTACGAGCTGCGGGACATCGGTTTCTCCACCGCCGTCGGCATCGGTGGCGACCCGGTCATCGGCACCACGCACATCGACTGCCTCCAGGCCTTCCAGGACGACCCGGAGACCGAGGCCATCGTGATGATCGGTGAGATCGGTGGCGACGCCGAGGAGCGGGCCGCCGACTTCGTCAAGGCCAACGTCACCAAGCCCGTCGTCGGCTACGTCGCCGGCTTCACCGCGCCCGAGGGCAAGACCATGGGCCACGCGGGCGCCATCGTCTCGGGCTCGGCCGGGACCGCCCAGGCGAAGAAGGAGGCCCTCGAGGCCGCCGGCGTCCGGGTGGGCAAGACCCCGTCGGAGACCGCGCAGCTCATGCGGGAGATCATCGGCGGCTGACCGCCGCGGCTCCTCCACTGCCCGGTGACCGCAGCTGCGGTCACCGGGCAGTGCTGCGTCCGGACCCGGTCGGATCACGACGGGGGATACTGCGGACGAGGCGGTTGCCAGGGCTCGGGACTGCTCGAACAGGAGCTCAGTGATCGAACGACTACCGAGGAGTGGCTCGAGATGACCAGTCAGCCGCCGCCGCCCCCCGGCGGGCCCGAGCAGCCCCACCCGGGGCAGCAGCCGCCGTACGGTCAGCAGCCGCAGCAGCCGCAGCAGCCGCAGCAGCCGCAGCAGCCGCAGCAGCCCTGGGGCCAGCCGCAGCAGCCGCAGCAGCCCTGGGGCCAGCAGCCGCAGTCACCGTGGGGTCAGCAGCCGCAGCAGGGCGGTTACGCCCAGCAGGGCTACGGCGTGCCGGGACCGGCAGGCGGCAGGCGCACGTCGGTGGACCTCTCGAAGGTCGGGCTCCTCGAGCGGCTGTTCGCCGGCACGGTCCTGCTCTTCACGCTGTTCATGATCCTGCCCTGGTACGGCTTCGACGACGAAGGTCTCGAGGGCGTCGACGCCTCCACCAACGGGTTCTCCGACGCGATCGGCTTCGGCGACTTCACCTTCGAGATCGGCTACGCCACCGGGCCGTCGATCCTGGCCTGGCTGCTGCTGCTGGCCGCCGCCGTCTGGGTGCTCCTCCCGGCGTTCACGACCGTGCGGCTGTCCGTGCCGCGCAGCTTCGTCACCGCGGGGCTGGCCGGCCTGGCGCTACTGCTCTTCCTGATCACCTGGATCGACCAGCTCGACCTGGCCGACGGGCCGGACCAGGAGGCGAGCTTCAGCATCATCGCGTTCCTGGCTCTGCTCACCGTGCTCGCCGCCGCCGTCCTCGCCGTGCTGCTGGCCCTGCCGGACCTGCGGGCCCGGAAGGCGGGGGGAAGCGGTCGGTCGACGGGTGACCAGCAGCAGATGCAGCCTCCCCAGCCCTACGGGCAGCCCCCGCAGCAGATGCAGCCTCCCCAGCCCTACGGGCGGCCCCCGCAGCAGATGCAGCCTCCCCAGCCCTACGGGCAGCCCCCGCAGCAGGCACAGCCTCCCCAGCCCCACGGGCAGCCCCCGCAGCAGGCACAGCCTCCCCAGCCCTACGGGCAGCCCCCGCCGCCGCCGCACGGCCACCCGGGCACGCCGCCCCAGGCGCCACCGGGGCAGCCCGGCGGCACCGCCTGAGCGGACCCGGACCCGCACGAAGCAGTCGTTCAGGGCCGGCGGTCACCGGCCGCCGGCCCTGACCGCTTCGTCGGGTTCCCGGTTTGTCGGCTCGCCGGGCGCGTGTGGCGACCACGGACGGCGCCTGCTTGGGAGACTGGGTCCGTGGTCTCGTTGCTCGCACGTCTGCCCCGGAGGGGTTCCGACGGCGGCAACGGATCGCTCCCGCTGGTGTGGCTCGCGCTCGCCGCGGCCGTCGCCGTGTCGGTCGCCGGCCTCGGTGTCCTGGCGCTCGCGGTCGGCGTCGTCTCCACCCTGGACCCCGCCGGTGGGCCGGGAGCCGGCGGATCGGTCCTGCTGGCCGCCCGGCTGTGGCTGCTGGCCCAGGGGGCGGGCATCACGGTCGCCTCCGGGCCGATCGTGCTCGCGCCGCTGCTGCTCACCCTCGGGATCGCGTGGGGGCTGGCCGGCGTCGGCCGCGTCGTCGTCCGGGCCGCCGGCCCCACCGGCCCGCGGGACGCGGTGCGCGCCGTCGGTGTCCTGGCCGGCGCGCACGTCGTCCTCACCGCGGTCCTGGCCCTGATCGCGGACGGGCCCGGCGCCGACGTGGGCCTGCCGCGCGCCGTCCTGGGCAGCGCCCTGCTGGCGGCCACCGCGGCCGGGTGGGGAGTGAGCCGGGAGTCCGGCGCGTTCGACGCCGCCCTCGGCCGGCTGCCCTCCCAGACCGGCCCGGTGCTGCGCGGTGTCCTCGCCGGCCTGCTCACCGCGCTGGCCCTGTGCCTCGCCGTCGTCGCGATCTCGCTGGCCGCCGACGCCGACGGGTACGCGGCCGTCTCCGGCCGGCTCGGCGGAGCCGGCGCGGGAGCACTCGGGCTGCTCGGACTCGGTGTGCTGCTGCTGCCCAACGCCGCCGCCGCGGTCCTGGGCCTGGCCGCGGGGCCGGGGTTCTGGGTGGGCAGCGGCACGTTCGTCTCCGTGCACGGCGTGACGCTGGGACAGGTCCCGGCGCTGCCGATGCTCGCCGCACTGCCCGACACCCAGGCGGTGCCGCTGCTGGCGTTCGCCTCCCAGGCGATCCCCGTGCTGGCCGGCCTGGTCGCGGGACGGACCCTGGCCCGTCGCTTCAGGGCGGACGACGGCGGCTCGGTCGTGGCCGGCCTGGGCGGCGTGCTCGCCGGCGTCCTGCTCGGCGGGGTCTCCGGCCTCCTGGTCTGGGCCGCCGGCGGGTCGCTCGGCGACGCCGGCCTCGCCCAGGTGGGGGCGCCGCCGGTGGCCACGGGCGTGGCCGTCGCCGCGCAGGCCGGCATCGCCGCGGCGCTCGCGGCCGCCGCCACCCGGTGGCGCACCGCCGCCTGACGCCGCCCGGCGGGCCCGATCGGTCCGGCGGTTAGGGTCGCGGGGTGAGCAGCCCCGGACGATCGACGTCTCGGGCACGGGTCGTCGTCCTGCTCTCCGGCACCGGCTCGCTCTGCGCCGCGCTGCTCGACGCGACGGACGACCCCGGCTACCCCGCCGACGTCGTCGCCGTGGGCGCCGACCGCCCGGCCACCGGCCTCGAGCACGCCCGCCGCCGCGGCATCCCGACCTTCGTCTGCGCGCTCCGGGACCACGCCGACCGCGCCGCCTGGGACCGGGCGCTGGCCGCCGAGATCGCTGCCCGCGATCCGGACCTGGTCGTCTCGGCCGGCTTCATGAAGATCGTCGGACCGGCCGTGCTCGACGCCGTCGGCAACCGGATGATCAACACGCACCCGGCGCTGCTGCCGGCGTTCCCGGGCGCGCACGCGGTGCGGGACGCCCTCGCCGCCGGCGCCGCCGTCACCGGGGCCTCGGTCATCACGGTCGACGCCGGCGTGGACACCGGACCGGTGCTGGCCCAGCGCGAGGTGCCGGTGCTGCCCGACGACGACGAGCCCCGACTGCACGAACGCATCAAGGCCGTGGAGCGCGAGCTCCTGGTGGAGACGGTGGCCCGCCTGGCGGCCACCGGGACGAGAGGACACAGCTCCCGATGAGCGACCGCAGCCCGATCCGTCGCGCCCTGCTCGGCGTCTACGACAAGACCGGCATCGAGGAGCTGGCCCGTGGGCTGGCCGGCGCCGGCGTGGAGCTGGTCAGCACCGGCGCCACCGCCCGCCGGATCGCCGACGCCGGCATCCCGGTCACGCCCGTCGAGCAGGTCACCGGCTTCCCCGAGTGCCTGGACGGGCGGGTCAAGACCCTGCACCCCTCGGTGCACGCGGGCATCCTCGCCGACCGCCGCCGGCCCGAGCACCGGGCGCAGCTCGAGGAGCTCGGGATCGCCGCCTTCGACCTGGTCGTGGTCAACCTCTACCCGTTCACCGAGACCGTGGCCTCCGGCGCGGCTCCCGACGAGTGCGTCGAGCAGATCGACATCGGCGGGCCCGCCATGGTGCGCGCGGCGGCGAAGAACCATCCGTCGGTCGCCGTCGTCGTCGACCCCGCGCGCTACGACGACGTCCTGGCCGCCGTGTCCGACGGAGGCTTCACCCTCGAGCAGCGCCGCCGCCTGGCGGTCGCCGCGTTCCGGCACACCGCGTCCTACGACATCGCCGTCGCCTCGTGGATGGGCAGCGTCCTCGCACCCGACCCGGACACGGACTTCCCGGAGTGGGTCGCCGCGAGCTGGGAGCGGGCCGACGTGCTCCGCTACGGCGAGAACCCGCACCAGGGCGCCGCCCTCTACCGCGGCGCCCTTCCCGGGCTGGCGCACGCCGAGCAGTTGCACGGCAAGGCGATGTCCTACAACAACTATGTCGACACCGACGCCGCCTGGCGGGCCGCGCACGACCACGCGGACCCGTGCGTGGCGATCATCAAGCACGCCAACCCCTGCGGGATCGCCGTCGGGCAGGACATCGCCGCCGCGCACCGCAAGGCGCACGCGTGCGACCCGCTGTCGGCCTTCGGCGGCGTCATCGCGGCCAACCGCGAGATCGACCTGACGATGGCCGAGCAGGTCGCCGAGGTGTTCACCGAGGTCGTCGTCGCCCCGTCGTTCACCGACGACGCGCTCCGCGTGCTGACCGGCAAGAAGAACATCCGGCTGCTGCGCCTGCCGCACCTGCCCGGGGCCGCCGCGGAGCTGCGGCCGGTCAGCGGCGGCCTGCTGCTCCAGGCCACCGACCGCATCGACGCGGCGGGGGACGACCCGACGTCGTGGACGCTGGCGACCGGGGAGCCCCTGGACGCGGCCGGTCTGGACGACCTCGTGTTCGCCTGGCGGGCGGTCCGCGCGGTGAAGAGCAACGCGATCCTGCTGGCGCACGACCGGGCGACGGTCGGTGTGGGCATGGGCCAGGTGAACCGGGTGGACTCCGCGCGGCTGGCCGTGGCGCGGGCGGGGGAGCGGGCGACCGGCTCGGTGGCGGCCTCGGACGCGTTCTTCCCGTTCGCCGACGGTCTCCAGGTGCTGCTGGACGCCGGCGTCCGCGCCGTCGTCCAGCCCGGCGGGTCGGTGCGCGACGAGGAGGTCGTCGCGGCGGCGGCCGCCGCCGGCGTGCCGCTCTACCTGACCGGTACCCGCCACTTCGCCCACTGATGGTCTCGTCGCGTCCGCACGTCGGCCCGCCGGAGCCGGGGGCGGAGGTGGAGGGAGAGGACTTCGCCCGGGTCGACTGGTGGGGCGCCGAGCTCGACGGCGTCACCTTCACCCGGTGCCGGTTCGACGACGCCTCCCTCGAGGAGCTCGTCACCCGGCGCTGCGTGTTCGACCAGTGCGTGCTGACCGGTGTCCGGCTGAGCGGTTCCCGGCACTCCGGGTCGGCCTTCCTCTCCTGCCGGTTCGACCGGGCCGTGCTCCGCGACGTCACCTGGGACGGCTGCAAGCTGACCGGCTCGCAGTTCCCCGGCGCCCACCTGCGGCCCATGACCGCGACCGAGTGCGACTGGAGCTACGCGAACCTGCGTGCCGCCGACCTGTCCGGGCTGGACCTGTCGGGCCAGCGGTTCCGGGAGGCCGACTTCACCGATGCCGACCTGCGGGAGTGCGACCTGACCGGCGCCGACCTGGACCGGGCGCGGCTGCAGGGCGTGAAGCTGCGCGGCACCGACCTGCGCGGGGCGTCGACGGACGAGGTCAACTGGCTCGCCTTCGAGCTGACCGGCGTCCGGCTGGACCTGGGGCAGGCGGTCCAGTTCACCCGGGCCCACGGCGCCCTTGTGGCTGATTAGCCGGAACGGCGTCGTGAGGAGTGGGGCCCGGAGGGTCCCGCGATCGAGCGGCTGACGCGCTCGGCGCAACGTGGGGACGGCACGTGGCCGCGGTGTCGTCCGGAGGACGACGATGTCATCGGTACTTCCGGCCCGTCAGGAGGGCCTTGAGGCTGCCGAGCAGACCCAGGACGGCGACGGCGATCGCGCACCAGAAGCCGGGGCCGAAGTCGTCGAACTCCCAGCCGGCGTCCTCCAGCGGCACGAGCACCGCCCACACGATCACGCCGCTGACGATGAGCCCCAGCAGCCCGAGGAAGCGGTGCGAGCGCGCCGGCAGCCACATCAGGATGCCCAGGACCAGCAGCACGCCGCCGCCGAGCACGACCGCCAGCGGCTGCCACAGGCCGTTGTCGATGACCGCGTCGAGGTCCTCGAAGCCGTCGCGCACGAGGTCCCATCCGGTGCCGTCGACGTCCGCGAGCCAGTCCAGCAGCAGGCTGACCGCGGCCACGATCCCGGCGAGGATCAGCAGCAGCCCGCCGAGGCTCTCGGGGCCGCGGTAGGGCACCGGCTCGGACGAGTACACCGGGGTCGTCGCGCCGGGCGGCGCACCCGAGGCCGCGGTCGCTCCGATGGGGCTCTGTTCGGGCTGGGTCATGCGGCACCTCCGGCTCGGGACGTACTGCTGCGCCACCGAGCCTAGGACCGCGGCGCCGCTCCCGGCAGCTTTCGGGCACACTGTCCGGCGTGCCCGCGACGATCCTGGACGGCAAGGCGACGGCGGCGGCGATCCGCTCGGAACTGACGGGCAGGGTGGCTGCGCTCGCCGCCGCCGGTCACACCCCGGGGCTGGGCACGCTGCTCGTGGGTGACGACCCGGGCAGCCGTTGGTACGTCAACGCCAAGCACTCCGACTGCGCCCAGGTCGGCATCGCCAGCATCCAGCGCGAGCTCCCGGCGACCGCCACGCTCTCCGACGTCCTCGCCGTCGTCGAGGAGCTGAACGCCGATCCGGCCTGCACCGGCTACATCGTGCAGCTGCCGCTGCCCGCCGGCATCGACGAGAGCGTCGTCCTCGAGGCCATGGACCCGGAGAAGGACGCCGACGGCCTGCACCCGGTCAACCTCGGCCGGCTGGTGCTCAACGTCCCGGGCGCCCTGCCCTGCACCCCCGTCGGCATCATCGAGCTGCTGCGCCGGTACGACGTGCCCATCGCCGGAGCCGAGGTCGTCGTCATCGGCCGCGGCATCACCGTCGGGCGCCCGCTGGGACTGCTGCTCACCCGCCGGTCGGAGAACGCGACCGTGACGCTCTGCCACACCGGCACCCGCGACCTGGCCGCGCACGTGCGCTCGGCCGACATCGTCGTGGCCGCGGCCGGGGTCCCCGGCCTGATCACCGCCGACCTGGTGAAGCCCGGTGCCGCCGTCCTGGACGTCGGGGTCAGCCGCGTGGACGGCAAGATCGCCGGGGACGTCGCGAAGGACGTCGTCGAGGTGGCGGGGCACGTGGCGCCCAACCCGGGCGGGGTCGGTCCGATGACCCGCGCGATGCTGCTGCAGAACGTCGTCCTGGCCGCCGAGCAGGCGGCCGCCCGCGAGGCCCTCACCGCGTGACCGAGGGTCGTCCGCCGCTCTACATCCGCCGGCCGTTCGTCGCGGGTCTGGTCCGCCAGCTGCCCCTGCTGGCGGTGCTGGCGGTGGTCGGCGTCGGGCTGGCGCTGGTCATCCTCGAGCACTGGCGCAGAGGGCTCACCGTCATGGGGCTGGCGCTGGTGGGGGCGGCGCTGCTGCGGCTGTTCCTCCCGGAACGCCGGGTGGGTTTCCTCGCCGTGCGCAGCCGCCCGGTGGACGTCGTCCTGCTCGCCGCCGCGGGCCTGGCGCTGACCACCATCACGCTGGCCATCCCGAGTCTCCGGGTCCCGTAGCGCACCCGCTGAGGCGCGACGGCGTCCGCGGCGCTAGGTTGGCGGCCATGGCAGACAAGCCTCGGAACGGCAAGGTCACCGTGGTGGGCGCCGGGTTCTACGGCTCCACGACCGCTCTCCGTCTCGCCGAGTACGACGTCTTCGAGACCGTCGTCCTCACCGACATCGTCGAGGGCAAGCCCGAGGGCCTGGCCCTCGACATCAACCAGTCGCGGCCGATCGAGGGCTTCGAGACCCGGGTGGTGGGGGTCGGGGGCGGCTCCTACGAGGGCACCGAGGGGTCCGACGTCGTCGTCATCACGGCGGGCATCCCGCGCAAGCCGGGCATGAGCCGGATGGACCTCATCGAGACCAACGCGGGGATCGTGCGGCAGGTGGCGGAGAACGTCGCCGCCACGTCGCCCGACGCCGTCGTCATCGTCGTCTCCAACCCGCTGGACGAGATGACCGCGCTGGCCCAGCTGGCGACGCAGTTCCCCAAGGGCCGCGTCATGGGGCAGGCCGGGATGCTGGACACCGCCCGCTTCACCAACAACGTGGCCGAGGAGCTCGGCGTCCCGGTGTCCTCGGTGACGACGCTGACCCTGGGCTCGCACGGCGACACGATGGTGCCGGTGCCGTCGCGGTGCACCGTCGACGGCAAGCCGCTGTCCGAGGTGATGGCGGCCGACCGCATCGACTACCTGGTCGACCGCACCCGCAACGGTGGGGCCGAGGTCGTGGCGCTGCTCAAGACCGGATCGGCGTACTACGCCCCGTCGGCGGCGGCGGCCCGCATGGCCAGGGCCGTGATCGAGGACTCCGGCGCCGTGATGCCGGTGTGCGCCTGGGTGGACGGCGAGTACGGGATCAGCGGCGTCTACCTGGGCGTCGAGGCCGAGATCGGCCGACAGGGAGTGCGGAGGGTCGTCGAGGGCGACCTGTCCGAGAGCGAGCTGGCCGGGCTGCGCGACGCAGCCGAGGCCGTGCGCGCCAAGCAGGCTGACGTAGCCGACCTCTGAGCGAACGCTCGGAGCAGCAAGCAGAGAGAAGGAACGCGCACGTGGCGAAGATCAAGGTCGAGGGCACCGTCGTCGAGCTCGACGGCGACGAGATGACCCGGATCATCTGGCAGTTCATCAAGGACCAGCTGATCCTCCCGTACCTCGACGTGAACCTGGAGTACTACGACCTGGGCATGGAGTCGCGTGACGCGACCGACGACCAGGTGACCATCGACTCCGCCAACGCCATCAAGAAGCACGGTGTCGGCGTCAAGTGCGCCACGATCACGCCGGACGAGGCGCGGGTCGAGGAGTTCGGCCTGAAGAAGATGTGGCGCTCCCCGAACGGGACGATCCGCAACATCCTCGGCGGCGTCATCTTCCGCGAGCCGATCATCATGAAGAACGTCCCGCGCCTGGTGCCGGGCTGGACCAAGCCGATCATCGTCGGCCGTCACGCCTTCGGTGACCAGTACCGCGCCACCGACTTCAAGTTCCCCTCGGCGGGCACGCTCACGGTCACCTTCACGCCGACGGACGGCTCGGAGCCGATCGAGCACGAGGTCTTCCAGGCCCCCGGCGCCGGCGTCTCGCTGTCGATGTACAACCTCGACGACTCGATCCGCGACTTCGCGCGGGCGTCGATGAACTACGGCCTCGACCGCGGCTACCCGGTGTACCTCTCCACGAAGAACACGATCCTCAAGGCCTACGACGGCCGGTTCAAGGACATCTTCGAGGAGGTCTTCCAGGCCGAGTTCAAGGAGAAGTTCGACGCCGCCGGCATCACCTACGAGCACCGGCTGATCGACGACATGGTCGCCGCCTCGCTCAAGTGGGAGGGCGGCTACGTCTGGGCCTGCAAGAACTACGACGGTGACGTGCAGTCCGACACCGTGGCCCAGGGCTTCGGCTCGCTCGGCCTCATGACCTCGGTGCTCGCGACCCCGGACGGCCGCACGGTCGAGGCCGAGGCCGCCCACGGCACCGTGACCCGGCACTACCGCCAGCACCAGCAGGGCAAGGAGACGTCGACCAACCCGATCGCGTCGATCTTCGCCTGGACGCGGGGCCTGGCCCACCGCGGCAAGCTGGACGGCACCCCCGAGGTCACCCGCTTCGCGGAGACCCTGGAGCGGGTCTGCATCGACACCGTCGAGAGCGGTCAGATGACCAAGGACCTCGCGCTGCTGATCTCCAAGGACAGCCCGTGGCTGACCACCCAGGACTTCCTGGCGGCGATCGACGCCAACCTCAAGAAGGCCATGGTCTGAGGTAGTCCCCGACGTACGGCGGCCCCCGCACCCTTCCCGGGTCCGGGGGCCGTCGCGTGTCCTGGGGACGACGCAGCCGGCGGCGCGTCCTGCTCGGGCACGCTCCTCCGGTGCCCGTCCCCACCCGCCCGGCCGCCCTGCACGGCGCGGTCTTCCGGGGCCGCGACGTCGTGGCCGACGGCCTCCTGACGCCCGCCGCCCTGCGGAGCACCGCCTGGCGCCGGTTGTACCGGGGCGTCTACGCCGATGCCCGACTCCCGGACTCGTTGACCGTGCGCATCCGCGGCGCGCGGCTGCTGGCCCCGCCCTCCGCCGTCTTCAGCGGCCGGACCGCCGCCCATCTGCACGGGGCGACGGCGCTCGCCGACAGGCGTGCACCGGTGGAGGTGACGGTGCCGGCGGGCGTGCGGTTCGGCCCGGTCGAGGGCCTACGGGTGCGCCGGCTCGACCTGCCCGTCTCCGATGTCGCCGATCTCGGCGGATGGCGCTGCACGACGGCGGTGCGCACGGCGCTGGACATCGCGCGGTGGGACCCCCTCCCCGAGGCGGTCGCGGCGCTGGACGTGCTGCTGGGCATGCGCGTCGTCGGTGCGGAGGAGTTGCGGGAGGCGGCCGCTGCCCGCCGCGGCCGGGGTGCGCGGCAGGCCGCGCGCGCGGTGGGGCTCGCGGATGCGCGGGCGGAGTCCCAGCCGGAGTCGCGGCTCCGCGTGGTCCTGACGGTGGCCGGCCTGCCGCCGGTCCCGCAGCACGTGGTCCGGGACGCCGACGGTGGGTTCGCCGCGCGCGTCGATCTCGCCTATCCCGAGCTGCGGGTGGCGGTCGAGTACGACGGTGCCTGGCACGCCGAGGACGGCCAGTTCGCGCGGGACCGCCGTCGGCTCAACAGGCTGGTGGCTGCCGGCTGGACCGTCCTGCACGTCACCGCGGCCGACCTTCGCGACCCGGAAGCGTTGGTTCGGCGGGTGCGAGCACTCCTCCGCGACGCAACTGCGGGGAAGTAGTCCCTCGCAGCAGGGTCGGAGCGACAACTTCCCCGCACGTGCGGACGATGAGTGCGGCGGGGTCAGCTGAAGAGCTGGGTCCACCAGGGGCCGCTGCCGCCGTCGGCGATGCCGACGCCGAGCCGCTCGAGCCCGCAGTCGAGGATGTTCGCCCGGTGGCCGGGGCTCGACATCCACGACTCCATGACCGCCGCGGCGTCGGCCTGCCCGCGGGCGATGTTCTCGGCCCGGGCGGAGAGGCCGGCGGCAGAGGCGCGGTCGAAGGGGCTCAGACCCGAGGGGTTGACGTGGTCGAAGAAGCTCCGGTCCCGCATGTCGGCGCTGTGCGCGGCGGCGACCGCGGCGAGCCCGCGGTCGGCGGCGACGGGGGAGCAGCCGGCGGCAGCGCGCTCCTGGTTCACCAGCGCCAGCACCTGCCCCGCGCGGTCGGACGGCGCCGGCGGCGGCGGGGGAGCGGGCGTACCGGCCAGCGTGGGCCGCGGCGCCACGGGAACGGGCGAGGTGGTCGTCGGCGACGGCCGGTCCGGGGCCGCGGTGGTCTGCGCCGGGGGTGCCGGATCGGGCACCGGGACGACGGCCGGCGGGGGCGTCGGGGCCTCGACCGGCGACGGCGCCGGCGCGGGCGCCGGTGCCGGCGCTTCGGCGGGCGCGGCCGCGCGCCCGGACCTGCTGACCGGGATCTCCACCCGCGCGGCGCCGTCGGCGTCGAGCGCCAGCCAGGCGGAGGCGCTGGCGAAGGTCGAGGACGTCGGACGCCCGTCCAGGCCCATGACCACCGGCGTGTCCGCGGAGCGCGCGGCCGCCGAGGCCTCCAGTGCGGTCCCCGACGGCGAGCCGGGGCCGGCGACGACCGGGGCGGCCAGCACGAACCCGGTCACGAGGGCCAGCACGGGGACGACGATCCGCCAGCGGCCGCCCATGCCTCGTCCGCCCGCGACGGGGCGGTGCCGCGCGCCGGGGGTGACGAGGTCGGCCGACAGCGGTCGGGTGCTGGAACGGTGGCGCACGGGACTCCCCGAGATGATCACGATTCGTTATCGAGTCGAGACTAAACGTAAGCGCAAGAGGACCGACAGTGCACGAGACGCAGGTCACGTCGAGCGGCGTGGACGCCGTCAGGGCCCGGAGCGCGGTACGGGGGGCGCCCCGCCAGGGCACGATGGGGTGCCCGCACCGCCCCATCCCAGCTCTCGAGGAGTACGCCGCCGGTGAGCGACGTCTGGCTCAACATCGTCATGGTCGTCGTCTTCGTCATGATCGGCGGGGTCTTCGCCGGCGCCGAGATCGCGCTGGTCTCGCTGCGCGAGTCGCAGGTCCGGGCGATGGCCGAGACCGGGCGCCGGGGCAAGGCGGTGCAGAAGCTGCTCAGCGACCCCAACCAGTTCCTCGCCGCCGTCCAGGTCGGGGTGACGCTGGCCGGGTTCTTCTCGGCGGCCTTCGGTGCCAGCACCCTGTCCGAGCCGCTGGCCGACCGGCTGGCCGCCGGGGGGGTCTCCCCGGGGCTCTCCAGCACGCTCGCCCTGGTCCTGGTCACGATCGCGATCAGCTACCTGTCGCTGGTCGTCGGCGAGCTCACCCCGAAGCGGCTCGCCCTCCAGCGGGCCGAGGGGTTCGCCCTGGTCGTCGCCGCGCCCCTGAACGCCATCGCCAAGCTGTCCCGGCCCGTCATCTGGCTGCTGTCGAAGTCCACGAACGCGCTGGTCCGCCTGCTGGGCGGCGACCCCACCCAGAGCGGGGAGTCGATCAGCCAGGAGGAGCTGCGCGACCTCGTGGCCGCGCACGAATCCCTCAGCAGCGACGAGCGGCGGCTGATCGACGAGGTCTTCCGCGCCGGCCAGCGCGACGTGCGCGAGGTCATGACCCCGCGCACCGAGGTCGGTTTCCTCGACGCCTCGATGACGACCAGCCGCGCGGCCAAGCAGGTCGCGGACTCCAACTGGTCACGCTTCCCGGTGGCCGGCCGCGACCAGGACGACGTCGTCGGCTTCGTGCACGTCCGCGACCTGTTCCTCCCCAACCACCCGGCCGGCCGGGCCGCCACCGTGGGCGACCTCGCCCGCGAGGTCAAGCGGCTGCCCGGCACCGCCGGGGTGCTCACCGCGCTCAGCGAGATGCGGCGGGAGAACCAGCACCTGGCGATCGTCGTCGACGAGTACGGCGGTACCGACGGGATCGTGACGCTGGAGGACCTCATCGAGGAGGTCATCGGCGAGATCTACGACGAGTACGACGCCGAGGTCGAGCCGGAGGCGCGCCAGTCCCCGGACGCTCCGCGCGAGGTCGACGGACTGCTCAACCTCGACGACTTCACCGAGGCCACCGGGCTGCAGCTGCCGGAGGGTCCCTACGAGACCGTGGCGGGGTACGTGCTGGCCGGTCTCGGGCGGCTCCCCGAGGTGGGCGACACCATCGTGGTGGAGGGCCGGGAGATCGCCGTCGTCGAGCTGGACGGACGGCGGATCGCCCGGCTGCGGGTGGACCCGCCCCCGCCGGAGCCCGAGGACGGCGAGGCGGCCGCGGCCGACCCGGACGGCGTCGAGCGCCCGACCGGCTAGCGGGTGCGCGCGACGTCCCAGGCGTCGCGGACGATGCCCACCAGGTCGGTGTGCCGGGGCGCCCAGCCCAGGTCGGCGCGGATGCGATCGCTCGAGGCGACCAGCTGCGCGGGGTCGCCGGCCCGCCGCGGTCCGTCGGTGGTCGGGATCGGGTGCCCGGTGACCTCGCGGGCGGCGTCGACGACCTGCTGCACGGAGAAGCCGGTGCCGTTGCCGAGGTTGTAGATGCGGTGCTCACCGGCCGACGGCGCGGGCAGCGCCAGGAGGTGTGCGTCGGAGAGGTCCTCGACGTGCACGTAGTCGCGGATGCAGGTGCCGTCCGGCGTGGGGTAGTCGCGGCCGAACACGGTCAGCGACTCGCGCTGCCCGGCCGCGACCTGCAGCGCGAGCGGGATGAGGTGCGTCTCGGTCGTGTGCCGCTCGCCCAGCCCGAACGCCGCACCGGCCACGTTGAAGTACCGCAGGCTCACCGCCGCGAAGCCGTGCGCCACCGCGTAGGACGTCAGCATGTGGTCGACGGCGAGCTTCGAGGCGCCGTAGGTGTTGGTGGGCCGGGTCGGTGCGTCCTCGCGGATGGGGACCTGGTCGGGCTCGCCGTAGGTGGCCGCGGTCGAGGAGAAGACGATCCGGCGGCAGTCGGCGGCGCGCATCGCCTCGAGCAGGGCCAGTGAGCCGCCGACGTTGGTCGACCAGTAGTCCTCCGGCTGCTGCTGGGAGACGCCGACGAGCGACCTCGCCGCGAAGTGCAGCACCGCCTCGGGCCGGACGTCGGCGAGCACCGGCGCCGAGTCGTGCAGCGACACCTCCGCCAGCGTCGCCCCCGACGGCACGGCGTCGGCGTGCCCGGTGGAGAGGTCGTCGAGCACGGTGACCTCGTGGCCGTCGGAGAGCAGGGCAGCGGTCACTACGCTGCCGATGTAGCCGGCTCCACCGGCGACCAGGACGCGCATGCCGCCACCCTAGGCGGCCGAGGAGGTCGAAGCCCGTGGTGAGCCCCCGCCCGGCGATCCAGGCCCTGCCGGCGTACCGGCCCGGGCGCAACCCGGCCGACCTCGCCCGCGAGATCGGCGTCGACCGGGCGGTCAAGCTGGCCAGCAACGAGGTCGCCTTTCCGCCGCTGCCGTCCGTCGTCCAGGCCGTGGCCGCAGCCGCCGGTGACTGCCACCGCTACCCCGACAACGGCGCCGGCGTCCTCACCGCGGCGCTGGCGGAGCGCTACGGCGTCGACCCGGCGCAGATCGCCACCGGCTGCGGCGCGGTGATGCTGTGCCAGCAGCTCGCCCAGGCCTACAGCGAACCCGGCACGAGCATCGCGTTCGCCTGGCGGTCCTTCGAGATGTACCCGCTGCTGGCCCGGGTGGCCGGCGCCCGCCCGGTCCAGGTGCCCCTCGTCCCCGGTCGCGACGGCGGCCCCGCCGACACCCACGACCTCGACGGTCTGCTGGCCGCGATCGACGACACCACCCGCCTGGTCTTCGTCTGCAACCCGAACAACCCCACCGGGACGGCGGTCCGCCGCGCCGAGCTCGAGCGCTTCCTCGACGCGGTCCCCGCGACGACGCTGGTCGTCCTGGACGAGGCCTACCGGGAGTTCGTCAGCGACCCCGACGTGCCCGACGGCGTCGAGCTGATGCGCGGCCGCGCCAACGTCGCCGTCCTGCGCACCTTCTCCAAGGCGTGGGGCCTGGCCGGGCTGCGGGTCGGCTACCTGATCGCCGAGGACCCCGCCGTCGCCGAGGCCGTGCGCAAGACCCACGTCCCGTTCAGCGTCTCGATGCTCGCCCAGGCTGCCGCCGTCGCGGCCCTGGCCAGCGAGGACGAGGTGCGCCGGCGGTGCGCCGCCGTCGTCGCCGAGCGGGAGCGGCTCACCGGGGAGCTGCGCGACCGCGGCCTGGACGTCGCCGACAGCCAGGCCAACTTCGTCTGGCTGCCGGTGGGGGAGCAGGCCGCGGCGCTGGCCGCGGCCCTCGAGGCACGGGCGGTGATCACCCGGCCCTTCCCGGGCGAGGGGGTGCGCGTGACCGTCGGTGCGCCCGGGGAGGACGACGCCTTCCTGGCCGCGCTGGACGCCGTGCGCGACGACGTGCCGGTGGCGGTCCGCCCCGCCTGAGTCCCCACCGGAACGGGGGAGGCCGGAACGAGGAGTCCCGGCGGCTGGTTTGATGGCGTCCGTGCCGCCGCAGTCGAAGTCATTGCCCCGTGTGCTCTCCGGCATCCAGCCCTCCGCGGGCTCCTTCCAGCTCGGCAACTACCTCGGCGCGCTCCGGCAGTGGGTGGCTCTGCAGGACACGACCGAGGCGTTCTACTGCGTCGTCGATCTGCACGCGATCACGTTGCCGCAGGACCCCGCCGAGCTGCGCCGGAGCACGCTGGTCTCGGCCGCGCAGCTGCTGGCGCTCGGCGTCGACCCGGCCCGCAGCACGCTGTTCGTGCAGAGCCACGTGCCGGAGCACCTGCAGCTGTCCTGGGTCATGGAGTGCCTGACCGGGTTCGGCGAGGCCGGCCGGATGACCCAGTTCAAGGACAAGAGCCAGCGCGAGGGCACTGCCGGTGCGACCGTCGGCCTGTTCACCTACCCCGTGCTGCAGGCGGCGGACATCCTCGTCTACCAGGCCGACCAGGTGCCGGTCGGTGAGGACCAGCGCCAGCACCTGGAGCTGACCCGCGACCTGGCGACGCGGTTCAACAGCCGCTTCGGGACGACGTTCACGGTGCCGGCCGCCTACATCCCGCCGGGCGCGGCGAAGATCCTGGACCTGCAGTCGCCGGAGCGGAAGATGAGCAAGAGCCTGCCCCCGGCGGGCACGGTGTACCTGCTCGACGAGCCGGCGGTGACGGCGAAGAAGATCCGGTCGGCGGTGACCGACACCGGCCGCGAGATCGTCGCCGACCCGGCGGGCAAGCCCGGCGTCACCAACCTCCTGAACATCCACAGCGCGCTCTCCGGGCGCAGCGTGCGGGAGCTCGAGGAGCACTTCACCGGCCGTGGCTACGGCGACCTGAAGAAGGAGCTGGCCGAGGTCGTCACCGAGTTCGTGACTCCGGTGCGGCAGCGCACCACCGAGCTGCTCGACGACCGGGCCGAGCTCGAGCGGATCCTGGCCGACGGCGCCCGGCGTGCCCGCGAGGTGGCGCGGCAGACCGTGGCCGAGGCGTACGACCGCGTCGGTTTCCTGGCCCCGGGGGCGCCCGTATGACCCCGGGGGGTCCCGCGGAGGCCAGGGCGGTGATCGGCGTCGTGGTGACGGTGCCGGAGCCGTGGGCCCAGCTGCTCGTCGACTGGCGCACGAAGGTGGGCGATCCGCAGGCCCGCCTCGTGCCCCCGCACGTGACCCTGCTGCCCCCCACCGAGGTGGCCGTGGCCGACCGGTCCGCGGTCGCCGAGCACCTCGCCGGCGTGGCCCGCGCACACCCCGCGTTCACCATGCACCTGGCGGGGACCGGCACCTTCAGCCCGGTCTCGGACGTGGTCTTCGTCGCGGTGGCCCGCGGGATCGGTGACTGCGAGCTGCTGGCCACCGACGTCCGCCAGGGTCCGCTGTCCCGGCCGCTGGCCTACCCGTACCACCCGCACGTGACGGTCGCGCACGACGTGGCCCCCGACATGCTCGAGCTGGCCTACAGCGGCCTGGCCGACCTCTCGGCCCAGTTCCAGGTGGAGCACTTCACCGAGTTCGAGCAGACCCCGACCGGCGCCTGGGCCGTCGCCCGCGAGTACCCGCTCACCGGCCCTCCTCGCTGACCCGGCGCACCGCCCTCCGCCGGCCGGCCACGGTGAGGACGACGACGCCCGCCGCGGCCACCGCCAGCGCGGCGCCCAGCAGCGGCGGGGGCGCGTCCTCCGCCGGGTCCGGCGGAACCGCCGCCGCGGGCTGTCCGGCGGCGGGCCCTGCCGAGCGGGTGGGCTCGGCCACCTCGGTCGGCTCGGCCACCTCGGTGAGCTCGACCAGGTCGGCCGGCTCGACGAGCCGGCCGACGCCGTCGGTCCCCGGCGGGACGGCGAAGCCCCAGTCCAGCAGCAGCGCGGCCTGGTCGGCGGCGCGCAGCGGCCGGGGCTCGGTGTCGAGCACGCTCACGACCAGCCGGCGGCCGTCCCGTTCCGCCGCGGTCACGAACGCGTGCCGGGCGGCGTCGGTGAAGCCGGTCTTCCCGCCGAGCGTGCCCGGGTAGCCCGCGAGCGGGTTCTGGTTCTGGATCTGGAAGCCGGGGGCGCGGCCGGGCACGTCGGGCACCTGCGCCGTCGGCGTGATCAGCAGCGCGGCGGTCACCGGGTCCTCCACGAGGTCCCGGAAGATCAGCGCCAGGTCGTAGGGCGACGACGACTGCCCGGCGACGTCCAGCCCGGAGGGTCCGCCGACGACGGTGTCGTAGGCGCCGATCGCCTCGGCCGTCTCGGTCATGGCCGCGACCGTCGCCTCGGTGCCCCCGGCGGCGCGGGCCAGCGCGTTCGCGGCGTCGTTGCCCGACTGCAGGACGAGCCCCTGGAGGAGGAGGCCGACGGAGTACTCGCCGCCGGCGAGCAGGCCGATGCGGCTGCCCTCGATCTGCTCGTCCTCCGGTGTGCCGACGACGACCTGCGCCGGATCGAGCCGGGGCGCGAGGGTCAGCAGGGTCAGCGCCTTCAGCGTGCTGGCCGGGTAGTAGCGGCCGTGCGGGTCCCGGGCGGCGAGCACCGCGCCGGACCGTGCGTCGGCCACCAGCCAGCCGGAGGCGGCCAGCGGTCCGGGCAGCGGGGGAGTGCCGTCGGCCACGACCAGCCCCCGCGTGTCCAGGTCCTCGCCACCGACCGTGCTTCCGTTGGGAGCGCTGCCCTGCGGAGGCCGTTCGGTGCGTGGCGCGCTCGGGGTGGGCGCACCCGGATCCGCGGTCGGGCGCGGCGCCTCCGCGGACGCCGCCGTCACCGGGAACACGGCGAGCCCCGCGGCCAGCAGAGCTGCCACCGGCCCGCGCAGGCCATCTCGTCGTCCCATGCGGAGGAACGGTAGGGGGCGCCCCCGGCGCCGTCGCGGGTGACCCAGGACACCGTGCGGTGGGTGAGGGCGGGCGCTTCGCAACGATCGGGTCTCAGTCCACGCCGCGACCGGGGGCGGTCCACGGACCCGCGGTTAGCGTTCTGCGTCGTGTTCCGCCGCGCTGCGCTCCGGCGCCCGGGGAGGAACGCCGACCGAAGGACTTCACCGGGACGCGCAGCCTCGAGGCGCGCGGGTCCCCCCAGAGAGGAGATCGTCTTGCGCCGAGCGCGGATGACGAAGACGGCGGCGCTGCTGCTGGCCGGCGGCCTGGCCCTGTCGGCGTGCGCCAGCGACGAGGACGGCGGCGACGGCGGCAGCGGCGGCGCGAGCGACGGCGACCTCAAGGTCGGTGTCGCCTACGACACCGGCGGCCGTGGCGACAAGTCCTTCAACGACTCGGCCATCGCCGGTGTCGAGGCGGCCGTCCAGGAGCTGGGTGGCGACGTCGAGGAGGACATCGAGGAGCTCTCGCCCAACGACGACGGCTCCAACCGCGAGGAGCTGCTGACCCAGCTCGCCGAGAACGGCTACAACCCGGTCATCGCAGTCGGCTTCGCCTACGGCGACATCATCGCCGACATCGCGTCGGACTACCCCGAGACCGACTTCGCGATCGTCGACACCTCGGTCGAGGACATGGGGGAGGACAACCTCACCGGCCTGGTCTTCGCCGAGGAGGAGGGCAGCTTCCTCGCCGGCGTCGCCGCCGCGTCCAAGAGCGTGACCGGCCACATCGGCTTCGTCGGCGGCCAGGAGAGCCCGCTGATCAAGAAGTTCGAGGCGGGCTTCAAGGCTGGTGCCGAGGCCGTCAAGCCCGACATCATCGTCGACACGACCTACCTCTCCCCGGCCGGCGACCCCTCCGGCTTCGGTGACCCCGAGGGCGGCAAGGTCGCGGCGCAGAGCATGTACCAGTCCGGCGCGGACATCGTGTTCCACGCCGCCGGTGGTTCCGGCGAGGGCGTCTTCGAGGCGGCCGTCGAGGCCGGTCAGCGCGCCATCGGCGTCGACTCCGACCAGTACCTGAGCGCGTCGCCGGAGCAGCAGGCCGTGATCATGACGTCGATGCTCAAGCGGGTCGACAACGCGGTCGAGGCCTACATCACCGACGTCGCCGAGGGCAACGTCGAGGGCGGCACCGACATCCTCAACGACCTCTCCACCGAGGGCGTCGGGCTGTCGGACTCCGGTGGCTACATCGACGACATCCAGGACGTCCTCGACGACTTCCGCCAGCAGATCATCGATGGCGACATCGAGGTTCCCACCACCCCGTGACACCGGCGCGGGACCGCTCTCGGCGGTCCCGCGCACACGGGTCGGTCCCACGGCGGGCCCGGGCGCACTCCGCCCGGGCCCGCCGTTGCCGTGAGGGCTGGTTCACCGCCGTGCCGGGGCGTGCGACATCATGCGCGCAGCCGGTCGGCAGCGCTGCCGACCGGCGGACCCGGTGGGCGACGCAGGACCTGCGTCCTCCCGGCGAACAGCAGCAGACGTGCCCCGCCCACCCGCGGAGGCACCGCGAGAGGAAGGCCCACCCATGGCCGAGGCAGCAGCCGGCGGCGCGCACCCGCCGGGGACGGCGACCGGAGACGTCCCGTACGCGGTGGAGCTGCGCGGCATCACCAAGCGCTTCCCCGGGGTGGTCGCCAACCGCGACATCCAGCTGCGGGTCCGCCGTGGCGAGGTGCACGCGATCGTCGGCGAGAACGGTGCCGGCAAGTCCACGCTGATGAAGACGCTCTACGGGATGCACCGTCCCGACGAGGGCACGATCCTGCTCGACGGCCGCGAGACGACGCTGCGCAGCCCGTCGGACGCCATCGCCGCGGGGATCGGGATGGTGCACCAGCACTTCATGCTGGCCGACAACTTCACCGTCCTGGAGAACGTCGTCCTGGGCAGCGAGCCGACGCGCGGCGGGCGGCTCGACCGCACCACGGCCCGCCGGCGCATCACCGAGCTCTCCGACCGGTACGCGCTCAACCTCGATCCCGACGTCCTCGTCGAGGAGCTCGGGGTGGGCGACCGGCAGCGGGTCGAGATCGCCAAGGTGCTCTACCGGGGCGCGACGACGCTGATCCTCGACGAGCCCACCGCCGTCCTCGTCCCCCAGGAGGTCGACGAGCTGTTCGGCAACCTGGCCGAGCTCACGCGCGAGGGACTCACCGTCATCTTCATCTCGCACAAGCTCGACGAGGTGCGCAAGGTGGCCGACTCGATCACCGTCATCCGCCGGGGCACCACCGTCGGCACCGCGGACCCGAAGACGACGACGGCGCGCCAGCTGGCCGAGCTGATGGTGGGCTCGGAACTGCCGACGCCCGGCGCGCGGAAGGACACCGTGCGGGACGTGCCCGTCCTCCGGCTGCGCGGGCTGACCGTCGCCTCGCAGGGCAGCCGGCCCGCCGTCGACGACGTCTCGCTGCTCGTCCGCGAGGGGGAGGTCGTGGGGATCGCCGGCGTCGAGGGCAACGGCCAGGCCGAGCTGGTCGACGCCATCATGGGGCTGCGCCCGCTCGCCGACGGCGCCATCGAGCTGGGTGAGGAGGACATCGCCGACTGGAGCACCCGCGCCCGCCGCGAGGCCGGGGTGGGCTTCATCCCCGAGGACCGGCACCGCCAGGGCATGCTGCTCGACGCCCCGCTGTGGGAGAACCGGATCCTGGGCCACCAGACCCGCCCGCCGGCGGTCAAGGGGCTGTTCATCGACCGCCGGGCGGCGCGCGCCGACACCGAGCGGATCATGGACGAGTACGACGTCCGCGCCCCCGGACCCGACACCCCCGCGGTGGCGCTGTCCGGCGGCAACCAGCAGAAGCTGATCGTCGGGCGCGAGATGAGCGCCTCGCCCCGGCTGCTCGTCGCCGCGCACCCCACCCGCGGCGTCGACGTCGGCGCGCAGGCCGCCATCTGGGAGCTGCTCAACACCGCCCGCGCCGACGGGCTCGGGATCCTGCTGATCTCGGCCGACCTGGACGAGCTGATCAGCCTCTCCGACACGCTGCACGTCATGCTGCGCGGCCGGCTGGTGGCCACGCTGGATCCGACGGCGGTCACACCCGAACAGCTCGGCGGCCACATGACCGGCGCCCACGACGGCGCGGCGGGTGCCGCGTGACCGCCCTCCGCCGGCTCGGGTCGGCCCTGCTCGCCCCGGCCCTGGCCGTCGTGGTCGCGGTGGTCATCACCACCCTGGTCATCCTGGCCATCGGCGAGAACCCGGGGACCGCGCTGCAGGTGCTGCTGGACTTCGGGGACACCCCGGCGCAGCAGACCCAGTCGATCGTGGTGATCCTCAACCGCGCGGTGCCGCTGTTCCTCTCGGGCCTGGCGGTCGCGGTGGCCTTCCGCATGGGGCTGTTCAACATCGGCGTCGAGGGCCAGTACCGGATGGCCACGGTCCTCGCCGCCGGCGCCGGGGCGGCGGTCGCCCTGCCCGGCCCGCTGCACGTGCTGCTGATCATCGTCGTGGCGATGGCGGTGGGCGCCCTGTGGGCCGGCATCGTCGCCGTCCTCAAGGTCACCCGCGGCGTGAGCGAGGTGATCAGCTCGATCATGCTCAACTTCATCGCCCTGGGCACCGCGTCCTGGCTGCTCACCGGCCCGCTGCGGGGCAGCGAGGAGGGGGCGGCGATCATCACCACGACGGACATCCCCGAGTCCGGCTGGTTCCCCGGCCTCAACGGGCTGTTCGACGTCGTGGGGCTGGCCCAGCCGCGGTCGGAGCTCTACGGCTTCCTGCTGGTCGCGATCGTCGTGGGCGTGCTGGTGGCCGTGGTGCTGACACGCACCCGGTTCGGCTTCGACCTCCGGGCGACCGGCATGTCGCCCTCGGCCGCCACGGCCAGCGGCGTCGACGCCCGTCGCATGGTCATCAAGACGATGCTCATCTCGGGCGGGATCGCCGGCCTCATCGGGCTGCCCGACCTGCTGGGCGACACGCGCCACTTCGGCACCGAGTTCACCGCCGGCCTGGGCTTCCTGGGCATCGCGGTGGCCCTGCTCGGCCGGGGCAGCCCGATCGGCATCGCCTTCGCCGCACTGCTGTTCGCCTTCCTGGACCGGGCCGCGGTGCCGCTGCAGTTCGCCGACATCCCCGCCTCGGTGGTCACGATCATCCAGGGCACGATCGTGCTCGCGGTCGTGATCGCCAACGAGCTGGCCCGGCAGCTCAACCGGCGGCGGGCCGAGCGGGGCAGCGGGCAGGGCGACCCGCCCGCCGACGACGGGACGTCCGCGGGCCCCGGAGGCCCGGTCGGCACCCGGATCACCGACGACCGCCAGGGGGCCGGAGCATGAACCTCCCCCACGAAAAGGCTCCGCTGGCGCTCCACGTCTCCGAGGGGACCCCGACATGAGCACCGCGACGACGGCAGCCACCTCCGCCCCGAACCGCGGACCGCTCACCGAGCTCTTCCTCGGGGGCGGCAAGGCACGCCGGATCACCTGGGGCTTCGTCGGGCTGATGCTGCTGATGTCGGTGGTCCGCATCGTCTCCGGCGAGCAGGCGCTCACCTCGTCGTCCACCTTTGCGACGGCGCTGCTGCTGGCGGTGCCCATCGGGCTGGCCGCGCTGGGCGGACTGTTCTCCGAGCGCGCGGGCGTGGTGAACATCGGCCTCGAAGGCATGATGATCCTGGGCACCTGGGGTGCCGGGTACGCCGGCTACCAGTGGGGCTGGGTCGGCGCGATCGTCGGCGGCATCGTCTTCGGCGCCGCCGGTGGGCTGCTGCACGCCGTCGCCACGGTCAGCTTCGGCGTCGACCACGTGGTCTCCGGCGTGGCCATCAACATCCTGGCCGGGGGCATCGTCCGGTTCCTCTCCGAGCTGGTCTACGCCGGCAGCGACGTCGGGGGCGGGGTCACCCAGTCACCGGCGCTGTCCAGCAGACCGCCGAGCTTCTCGCTGCCGGTGCTGTCCTCGGGCCCCGATCTGCTCGGCGACCTGCAGGACACCGACTGGTTCCTCGTCTCCGACGTCGCCGGTCTGCTGCGCGGGCTCACCAGCGGGGTGGGCATCCTGACGCTCATCGCGATCCTGCTCATCCCGGTCACCTACCTGGTGCTGTGGCGGACCGCTTTCGGGCTCCGGCTGCGCTCCTGCGGGGAGAACCCGGCGGCGGCCGACTCCCTCGGCGTGCCGGTCTACCGGATGAAGTACATCGCGGTCGTCATCTCCGGCGGCCTGGCCGGGCTCGGCGGTGTGGCGCTGGTCTTCGTCGCCAACATCTACAAGGAGGGCCAGACCGGCGGGCGCGGCTTCATCGGCCTGGCGGCGCTGATCTTCGGCAACTGGCGGCCCGGCGGCCTGGCCGCCGGCGCGGGCCTGTTCGGCTTCGCCGACGGCCTGCAGCTGCGCAGCCGCACCGCCGTCGTCGCGCTCCTGCTGCTCCTCGCCGTCCTGCTGGTGGCGGTCGCGGTGTTCCAGACCGCCCGTGGCAAGTACGTGCAGGCGGTGGTGGCCGCGGCGTTCGCCGGACTGAGCCTGGTCGGCTTCCTGACCATCGAGGAGCTCCCCACCGGCATCGTCTCCTTCACCCCGCACCTGATCACGCTGCTGGTGCTGTCGCTGGCCTCCCAGCGACTACGGATGCCGAAGGCCGACGGGCTGGTCTACCGGCGAGGGGATCACTAGTGGCCACGCACGGGAACGTGGACTGGGACGCGCTGCGGACCGCGGCCCGGGAGGCGATGACCCGCGCCTACGCGCCCTACTCGCGGTTCCCGGTCGGGGTCGCCGGCCTGGTCGACGACGGCCGGCTGGTGACCGGCTGCAACGTCGAGAACGCCTCCTACGGGCTGAGCCTGTGTGCCGAGTGCGGCATGGTCAGCGACCTGGCCCGCTCGGGCGGGGGGCGGCTGGTCGCGGTCGCCTGCGTGGGCGGGGACGGGCAGCCGCTCATGCCGTGCGGCCGGTGTCGCCAGCTGCTCTGGGAGTTCGGGGGACCGGAGATGCTCATCGAGACCGTCTCGCTGGGCACCTCGGGAAGCCGGATCGTCCCGATGCGCGAGGTGCTGCCGGACGCCTTCGGGCCCGACGACCTGGTCGCGGCAGCGGATCGGGAGCGGAGCTGATGGCCGCCCACGACGCCATCGACGTCATCCGGGCCAAGCGGGACGGCGTCGAGCTCTCGGCCGACCAGATCCGCTGGGTCATCGACGCCTACACCGCAGGCAGGGTGCCCGACGAGCAGATGAGCGCACTGCTGATGGCGGTGTTCTTCCGCGGCATGACGCCCGACGAGCTCGCCGTCTGGACCCGGTCGATGATCGATTCCGGGTCGCGCAAGGACCTCTCCTCGCTCGGACGGCCCACCGCCGACAAGCACTCCACCGGCGGCGTCGGCGACAAGATCACCCTGCCGCTGGCGCCGCTGGTCGCCGCCTGCGGGGTCGCCGTGCCGCAGCTGTCCGGGCGGGGTCTCGGGCACACCGGCGGCACGCTGGACAAGCTCGAGGCGATCCCCGGCTGGCGGGCCGACGTGGACGAGCGGGCCTACCTGGCGCAGCTGCGCGACGTGGGCGCGGTGATCTGCGCGGCCGGTGACGACCTCGCCCCCGCGGACAAGCTGCTGTACGCCCTGCGCGACGTCACCGGCACCGTCGAGTCGATCCCGCTCATCGCCAGCTCGATCATGAGCAAGAAGATCGCCGAGGGTGCCGACGCGCTGGTGCTGGACGTGAAGACCGGCTCGGGCGCGTTCATGAAGGACCCCGACGCCTCCCGCGAGCTGGCCCGCACGATGGTCGGGCTGGGCGAGGCGGCCGGCGTCCGCACCGTCGCGCTGGTGACGGCGATGGACCGGCCGCTGGGCCGGGCCGCGGGCAACGCCGTCGAGGTCGCCGAGTCGGTGGAGGTGCTCGCCGGCGGCGGTCCGGCCGACGTCGTCGAGCTGACCCTGGCCCTGGCCCGCGAGATGCTCGCCGGCGCCGGGCGTCCCGACGTCGACCCCGCCGAGGCGCTGGCCGACGGCCGGGCCATGGACGTGTGGCGCCGGATGATCGCCGCGCAGGGCGGGAACCCCGACGCGCCGCTGCCGCGGCCGGCGGAGACCCATGTGGTGACCGCCCCGGCCACCGGCACGCTGACCCGGCTGGACGCGTTCTCCCTCGGCGTCGCCGCCTGGCGGCTGGGTGCCGGCCGGGCCCGCAAGGAGGACCCGGTGTCCGCCGCCGCGGGCGTCGTCTGGACCGCGGGGGTGGGGGAGCGGGTGACCGCCGGACAGCCGTTGCTCGAGCTGCATACCGACGACGCCGCCCGCATCCCGCGGGCCCTGGAGGCGCTCGAGGGCGCGTTCGGCGTCGACACCGGCGACGAGGTGCTCCCGCTGGTCCTCGACCGCATCACCGCAGGGTCGTAGAGGACACTGGTCTCTCGTGACCCGAACGACGGTGACGGCGGCGTCGCCCGAGCAGCTCGCCTCCCCGCTCGACCCCGAGGCCGCCATCTCCATCCGCGGCCTGGTCAAGCGGTACGGGGAGCGGGCGGCCGTCGACGGTCTGGACCTCGACATCCGTCGTGGCGAGATCTTCGCGCTGCTCGGTCCCAACGGCGCCGGCAAGACGACGACGGTCGAGATCTGCGAGGGCTACCGCGGGCGTGACGGTGGTGAGGTCCGCGTGCTGGGGGTCGACCCGGCGAAGGGCGGCCGCCGCTGGAAGGCCGACCTGGGCATCGTGCTGCAGTCCGGGGCCGGGGACAGCCAGCTGTCGGTGCGCGAGCTGCTGACCGCGCAGGCCTCCTACTTCGCCGACCCCCGCGACCCCGACGAGGTGCTCGAGCTGGTCGGCCTCACCGAGAAGGCCGGCGCCCGCGGCCGCACGCTGTCGGGCGGCCAGCGCCGCCGGCTGGACGTGGCGCTCGGCATCGTCGGCCGGCCGAAGCTGCTCTTCCTCGACGAGCCGACGACCGGCTTCGACCCGGAGGCGCGGCGCCAGTTCTGGGCGCTGATCCGCTCGCTCCGCGAGCTGGGCACGACCATGCTGCTGACCACCCACTACCTCGACGAGGCCGAGGAGCTGGCCGACCGGGTGGGCGTGATCGCCCGGGGGCAGCTCGCCGAGGTCGCCGTCCCCACCGCCCTGGGCGGCCGGGGGACGGCGCCGGCCGTCGTCAGCTGGACCGAGGACGGCGCGCGGCGAACCGCCGAGACGACGACGCCGACTGCCTTCGTCACCGAGCTCGCCGCGCGCTTCCCCGGCGAGGTGCCCGACCTCGCGGTGAACCGCCCGACCCTCGAGGACGTTTACCTGACGATGATCGGGGACCGCTCGTGACCTCCGCCGCACCTCCGCGCGCCGCCCTGCCCTCGGTCGGCCGGGTCTGCCGCACGCGCGCCGGGGTGGAGCTCAAGGAGTTCTTCCGGCAGCGCGAGTCGGTCGTGTTCACCCTGCTGTTCCCCGTGATCCTGCTGCTCGGCCTCGGGGCGGTGCTCGACTACGACCTGGGTGCCGGCGTCGACTTCCCGCAGTACTTCATGGCCGGGGTCATCACCGCCGGCATCGTCGGGGCGAGCCTGCAGAACATGGCGATCCACATCGCCGGCGAGCGGTCCGACGGCACGCTCAAGGCCCTGGCCGGCACCCCGATGCCGAAGTCGGCCTACTTCGTCGGCAAGGTCGCGCAGGTCGTCGCGGTGACGCTGGCGACCGTCCTCGTCCTGCTGCTCGTCGGTGTCCTCGTCTTCGGCATCGACCTGCCGTCCGGGAGCGACTGGCTGACCTTCGCCTGGGTCACCGTGCTGGGCGCGGCCGCGTGCACCCTGCTGGGCATCGCGGTCTCCTCGCTGGCCCGCAACTCGCGGTCGGCGTCGGCGACGGTGACCCCGATCGCCCTGGTGCTGGAGTTCGTCTCCGGCGTCTTCATGCCCTTCGACCAGGTGCCCGGCTGGCTGCAGGACGTCGCGGCGGTCTTCCCGGTCAAGTGGCTGGCCCAGGGGCTGCGCTCGGTGTTCCTGCCGGACTCCCTGGCCGCCCGCGAGCCGGCCGGGTCCTGGGAGCTGGGCACGGTCGCGATCGTGCTGGGCCTCTGGTGCGTCGTCGGGCTGATGCTGTGCGTGCGGACCTTCCGCTGGCAGGACCGGGGCTGACCGCGCGGTGCCGTCCCGCACCGGTCGGCGCGCCCCGAGACGGGTGTCACGCTGCGTGCTCTCGGACAGTGCCAGGAGACCTCACGGTCGGTCACGGGCATGACGGTCGGATGAACTCTCACCGGGACAGGGTTCGACCCCGGCTCGTCTGAGCAGGTTGTTCGCGTCGTTCGTGGAGAACGGGCAGGGTCGCCGATCACTCAGCGTGACCACCACGCTGGTGACTCCGCGTTCAGGTTGACGGTCGATAGTCAAACGTTGAAGCATCGAGGCCGACGGCGGTCGACGGCCCTCGCGTGCCGTCCGCCGACCCGGGGGCGGAGTGAACCGGGAACGGGGTCGGCGCCGAAGGCTGGGTGCGCCGGATCGTCGACATGTCGACATCGCACTGCCCTGTCCGGCCACACCCACCTCGCGAAGGAGACCGTGATCAGGCGAACCCAGCGGCGCGGGAGCTCGGCCGCCCGTGCGCGGGACGTCGGCGGTCTCCCGGTGTTCCTGAACCCGACCGGGCGCCGGTGGCGCCGCGTGCGGATCGTCGGGCTGGTCCTCCTCGCCGCACTCGTCGCGCTGGTCGCGGTCGCCGTGCCCCAGCTCGTGGCACCCCCGTCGCTGGCCGGCGCCGATGTGCCCCGGGCGCTGGCCGCCGCCGAGGTCGGCGATCCGCCCGTCGTCGGCGAGGGTCCGCTGGTGCGCGTCGTCCGGGTGCAGGAGTCCGGCGGCCGCAGCTATGCCCAGGAGCCGTTCTCCGGCCAGGTCGTGGGGGAGCTGTCCGAGGAGGACGCCCTCGAGGCCGCGGACGCCGAGTACGCGGTCCAGCGCTACGGCTACAGCGCGACGGCCGAGAAGACCATCTCGCTCACCTTCGACGACGGCCCGCACCCGGTGTACACGCCGCAGCTGCTGGACCTGCTCAGCCGGTACGGCGTCCCGGCGACCTTCTTCGTCATCGGCGACGAGGTGGCCGCGCATCCCGGGATCGTCGAGCGGATGGCCCGGGAGGGCCACGCGGTCGCCAACCACACGCTGACCCACGTCGACATGAACGAGACGCCGGCCTTCCGCCAGCGCGCGGAGATCGCCCTCACGGACCGCCTCCTCCGGGCGCGGACGGGGGAGTACGCCTCCTACTTCCGGCTGCCGTACGAGGGTGGTGACGACGAGTCGATCCGCCGGGACCTCGTGGGCATCCTGCGCGCCCAGCAGCTCGGGTACGTCGTCGCATCGCACGACTTCGACCCCCAGGACTGGTCCTTCCCGGTCGGCACCGATGTCGACGAGGTCCCCATGCCGCCCCTGGGCGAGCAGGACAACATCACGGTGCTGCTGCACGACGGCGGCGCCGACCGCACGCTCACCCTGGAGTACGTCGAGGAGCTCATCGTCCAGGCGCGTGCCGCGGGTTACACGTTCCACTCCATGCCCCAGGTGATGCCGGAGGTCCTGGCGGCCACCGGCGTCGCGGAGGCCTCCGGGTGGGACGCCGCCGCCGTCGGGCTGGCCTACGGGCTGTTCGTGCTGCCCGACTCCGTGCTGACCGGGCTGTTCGTCCTCGCCCTCGTCACGATGCTCGGCCTCGGCGTCCTCAACACCGTCCTCGCGCTGGTCCGGGCACGGCGCAGGCGGAACCCGCCGAACGTCGCCGGTGCGACCGGGGTGTCGGTGCTCATCGCGGCCTACAACGAGGAGATGGTGATCACCCGGACGCTGCAGTACGTCCTGGCCTCGGAGTACCGGGTCGACGAGGTGCTCGTCGTGGACGACGGCAGCACCGACGGGACCGCGGCGATGGTGCGGGACGTCGCCGCCCTGGACCCCCGCGTGCGACTGCTCCAGCAGCCCAACTCCGGCAAGTGGGCGGCGCTCAACCGCGGCTTCGAGGAGGCGGCGCACCCCCTCGTGGTCACCCTGGACGCCGACACGCTGTTCGCGCCCACGACGGTGGGACACCTGGTCGCCGGCTTCTCGCGGCCCGACGTCGGCGCGGTCGCCGGCGTGATCAAGGTGGGCAACTACGCCCGCAACGTCGTCACCCGCTGGCAGGCGCTGGAGTACATCACCCAGATCGGCGTGGACCGCTCGGCAGCGGCGCTGCTGAACGCCGTGATGATCGTGCCGGGCGCGTGCGCCGCGTGGCGCCGGGACGCCGTGCTCGAGGCCGGCGGGTACAGCAACGCCACGCTGGCCGAGGACTGCGACCTCACCCTCCTGCTGCACCAGCGCGGGTGGCGGGTCGAGCAGGCCGACGAGGCGGTGGCCTTCACCGAGGCTCCCGAGACGGTGGACGCCCTGCTCAAGCAGCGGGTGCGCTGGATGTTCGGCACCGTCCAGGCCGTCTGGCGGCACCGCGACATGCTCCTCCGCCCGCGGTTCGGGTGGCTCGGGATGCTGATCATGCCCATGGCGACCCTGCAGATCCTGCTGCCCCTGGTGTTCACGCCGCTGGTCGTGGTGGTGGTCCTCCAGATGCTCGCCTCCGCCGGGCCGCTCCCCGTCCTGGGCTACTTCATGCTGTTCGCCCTCATCTACGGCGCCGTCGCCGCGGTGGCGGTCCGCCTGCTGAAGGAGAGGCCGGCCCACCTGCTGATGGTTCCGCTGTACCGCTTCATCTACGAGCCGCTGCGCGCCTACCTGCTCTACGCCACGATCGGCACGGCCATCCGCGGCATCCGCTTGGGCTGGAACAAGCTGGCCCGCACGGCGCACATGGACGAGGACGCCGAGCAGCCGGTCACGGTGCCCGCATGAGCCGGCGCCGGTGGTTCTACGCGGGAGGTGCGGCCCTCGTCGTGCTCGCCGTGATCGCGGGGCTGGCTCTGTCCGGGCGGGGTGGCGACCGGACCCTGGTGGCGGCCGCCTGGCTGCCGGTGTGGGACGAGCGCAGTGCGGACTCGCTGCGTCCGGCCCTGGAGGTCGGCGGGGTCGGCGAGGTGAGCCCGACCTGGGTGACGGTCGACGTGGCCGGTGAGCTCGTGCTGACACCCCCGACCGCGGAGGTGCTCGGCCGGCTCGACGAGGCCGGTGCGCGGCTGCTGCCCACCGTCCAGAACTTCGCCGACGGGACGTGGCAGGGGCAGGTGATCGCCGACCTCCTGACCGACCCGGTGCGTGCCGACGCCCACCGCGCGGCCCTCGTCGACCTCGCGCTGGCCGAGGAGTGGGACGGCATCGACATCGACTACGAGGCCCTGCCGCCCACGGCCGGGCCGCCGTTCCTCGACTTCCTCGCCGCGCTCGGTGCCGACCTGGACGAGCACGGCCTGGACCTCACCGTGGCCGTGCCCGCCCGGACGGGCGACGACTACGCCGGGGTCCTCGCGTACAGCTACGAGCAGCTCGGCGAGGTCGTCGACCAGGTCCGGGTGATGACCTACGACCACTCGTGGAACAGCAGCTCGGCCGGGCCGGTCGCCCCGCTGGCGTGGGTGTCCGACGTCGTCGACTACGCGGTCGAGCGGGTGCCGGCGGACAAGCTCATGCTCGGGTTGCCCACCTACGGCTACGACTGGGTGGGCGAGCGCGGCGCGGTCCTGGGCGCGGCCGACGCGGTGGCGCTGGCCGAGGAGGTCGGCGCCGAACCGGCGTGGGACGACGCCGCGGCGTCGTGGACGTTCTCCTACGCCCGGGACGGTGAGCAGCACACGGTCTGGTACGAGGACGCCCGGTCCCTCCGCGCCGCCCAAGAGCTGGCGCACGACGCCGGCCTGCGCGGCGTGGCGATCTGGCAGCTCGGTGGCGAGGACCCCGAGGTGTGGCCGGCGCTCGCGACGGTCACCGGCGGCGGTGACCCGGCGTGAGGGGCGTCGTCGATCCGTACCTGCGGATCCTGGCCGCGGTCTCGCTCCTGCTCGTGGTGGCCGACGTCACCCTGGGTCTGGACTGGCTCCCGCTGACCTTCCCGGCGGTGGGCGTGCTCTTCGCGGTCGGTGGCGCCGCCGCGGCGTCGGCCGCCGGCGCACCGGGCGCCGCCCGTCGCGCGGTCACGGCGCTCCTGCTGCCGTTCTGGGTGTTCGCCGCAGCCGTGCTCGCGGTCATGCTGGCGCGGGGCTGGCAGGCCGACCCGTTCCGGGGGGCCGAGCCGTTCACCTGGTCGACGGTGGGGCTGTGGCTCCTCCCGATCTCGGATCCCCCCGCCTCGGTGGAGGGCATCCCCTGGGTGCTGACGGCGTGGTTCGTGCCGACGCTCCTGTGGCTGACCCTGGCGACGCCGGCGCTGCTGTGGCTGTTCCGGCGGTGGCCCCTCCGGCTCCTGGCCGTGCCGGTGGTGACCGTCCTGGTGCTGAGCACCGGGATCGCCACGCTGACCGGCTCGGCCCGTGACGTCGTCCTCGATCTCTGCGTCTACGCGTGCTGCTGGCTGGTGGGGTTCGCCCGGCACGACGGCCGGCTGTCCGGGCTGTCCCCGCGCCGAACGCTCGTCCTCGGAGCCGTGCTCCTCGCCTCCGGTCTGGCCCGCGCGGGATCGCGGCAGGACCTGGTGGACGCGGGCCGGATCGACGAGGTCCCCGTGGCGGCACTCCTCTGCTCCCTCGGTCTGGTGGTCCTCCTGCTGCGCGTCCCGTGGCGCGGCGACCGCCTGCGGACCGGTCGGCCGGGTGCCGTGCTCTCGGCCGTCGGCGCGCGCAGCCTGACCGTCTTCCTGTGGGCACCCGCCGCGGCCGCGGCCGCCGTCCCGGCGCTCGCCCTCTCCCCGCTGGCGGCGTACCACACGGACGACGCCTCGGGTGCCCTGCTCCGGTTCGCGACGACCTGCGTGCTGCTCCTCGTCGTCGTCCTCCTGGTGGGGTGGGCGGAGGACGTCGGAGCGGGTCTCCGGCCGACGCTCCTCGGTGCCCGCCGGCCTCGGGCGTCGGGGACCCGGCCCGTCGCGCCGGCTCCGGTGCCGGCGCGCACCTTCGTCGTCGAGGGCAACGTGGTGCAGGACCTGGCGGCCACGGAACGGTCCGAGCCGGTGGCCCCTCGGCCGGCCGGGCGGTGACGGAGGCCGCTCCCGGTCTGCCGGGTAGCGTGCCTCCGTGCCTGCGCCGCTGAACGCCGACTCCATCCGGCGCGCCCCCAAGGTCCTCCTGCACGACCACCTCGACGGCGGCCTGCGGCCGCAGACGGTGCTGGAGCTGGCCGACGCCCACGGCTACCGCGAGCTGCCCACCGCGGACGCCGACGAGCTGGCCCGCTGGTTCCGCCGGGCCGCCGACTCCGGCTCGCTGGTCCGCTACCTGGAGACGTTCGCGCACACCGTCGGGGTCATGCAGACCGCCGACGCGATCCACCGGGTCGCCCGCGAGTGCGCGCTCGACCTCGCCGCCGACGGCGTCGTCCACGCCGAGGTGCGCTTCGCCCCGGAGCTGTCGACGGCCGGCGGTCTGGCGATCGAGGCCGTCGTCGAGGCGATGGTCGACGGGTTCGCAGCCGGCGCGGCCGAGGCGACCGCGGCCGGGACGCCGATCCGGGTCGGGGCGCTGCTGTGCGCGATGCGCCAGAACGACCGCTGGGAGGAGGTCGCCGGGCTGGTCGTGCGCTACCGCGACGCGGGCGTGGTCGGCTTCGACCTGGCCGGTCCCGAGATCGGCTTCCCGCCCGACCGCATCCCCGCCGCCATCGAGCTGCTGGACCGGGCCGGCGCCCACCGGACGGTGCACGCCGGTGAGGCGGCCGGCATCGACAGCATCCGCGCCGCGCTCGACGGGGCGCGCGCGGAGCGTCTCGGCCACGGCATCCGCATCGCCGACGAGGTGCCGGTGGACGGCGCGCCCGGGCCGGTAGCGCAGCGGGTGCTCGACGGTCAGGTGCCGCTGGAGGTCGCGCCGTCGTCCAACGTGCAGACCGGTGCCTACCCCTCGCTGGCCGAGCACCCGATCGACCGGCTGCACCGGCTCGGCTTCGCCGTCACCGTGAACACCGACAACCGGCTGATGAGCGGCGTGTCGGCCAGCAGCGAGCTGACCGACGTCGCGACCACGTTCGGCTGGGGCTGGGACGACGTGCAGACGGTCACCGAGCGTGCCGTCGCGGCCGCCTTCCTCGACGAGGCCGACCGCGCGCGGCTGCTCGCCGACGTCGTCCGGCCCGGGTACGCCGCCCTGCGGGGCTGACGGAGGGTGACCGTCCCCACCCCCTCGCGGGAATCACCGGGGCGGCCGCGCTGCTAGCCTGGGTGTACCGGCACAACGCCGGTCATCCTCCCGGACGGTTTGTCCGGGCATGAGCGCATCCGTGCAGATCACGCGTTCCATCCCTGGGCGCACACGATCGCCAGTGAGGACGCCGGTACCTGCGGCGCTCTCCTTCTCCACGGGACGCGCTCCGAGCAGTATCGGAGCCCCACCCCGCATGACTTTGGTCAACCCTGTGTCGTTCGAGTCGAACAACGCCGACAACACCACTGAGAACACCGTCCAGAACATCGCCGCGGACACCGTCGCGGCGGAGAGCACCCCCGAGGCGCCGGCCGAGCCGACCGGCCCCACCTTCGGCCAGCTGGGTCTGCCGCAGCCGCTGGTGACCGCCCTCGAGCGGCGCGGCATCCACCGCCCGTTCGCCATCCAGACGTCGGCGCTGCCCGACGCCCTCGCCGGCCGCGACGTGCTCGGCAAGGCCGCCACCGGCTCGGGCAAGACGCTGGCCTTCGGCCTGCCGCTGCTGGCCCGTGTCGGTGCCGAGGTCAAGCAGGGCCGCCGCGCCCCCCGCGGTCTGGTCCTCGTGCCCACCCGCGAGCTCGCCCAGCAGGTGCACGACAACCTGGCGCCGCTGGGTCAGGCGACCGGTGTCGTCCTGGCGACCGTCTACGGCGGTGCGCCCATGTACCGCCAGATCCAGCAGCTGCGTCGCGGCGTCGACGTCATCATCGCCACTCCCGGCCGGCTGCAGGACCTCATCAACCAGGGCGAGGCCACCCTCGCCGAGGTCGTCGTCACCGTCCTGGACGAGGCCGACTTCATGGCCGACCTGGGCTTCCTCCCGGTGGTCAAGGAGCTGCTCGACCAGACCGACCGCAACGCCCAGCGGCTGCTGTTCTCGGCCACGCTGGACGGCGAGGTCGACTCGCTGGTGCGCCGCTACCTGAAGGACCCGGCCCGGCACGAGGTCGTCCGCCCCGGTGGGGAGGCGCCGCCGGCCGAGCACCTGGCCTTCACGCTCGCCTTCCGCGACAAGCTGCAGGTGGCCACCGAGCTCGCCGGCCGCCCCGGCCGCACGATCATCTTCGCCCGCACCCAGCTGGGCGTGGACCGGCTGGCCGACAACCTCAAGGCCGCCGGCATCAAGGCCGAGGCCATCCACGGCGGACTTCCCCAGGCGGCGCGCAAGCGTGCGCTGGAGGAGTTCACCGACGCCCGGTCGCCGGTCCTGGTGGCCACCGACGTTGCCGCCCGCGGCATCCACGTGGACGACGTCTCGCTGGTCCTGCACTACGACCCGCCGACGGACGCCAAGACCTACCTGCACCGTTCGGGCCGTACCGCTCGCGCCGGTGCCGCCGGCGTCGTCGTCTCGCTGCTGCTGCCCGACCAGGTGGGCCAGGCCAAGCGCCGCTTCCGCACGGCCAAGGTCGACCCGCCCCTGGACCGCACCCGGCCCGGCGACAAGCCGATCCTGGACCTGGTCGCCGCCGGCATCCCGGTGGAGCCCAAGGAGCGGACCCAGCGCGACATGCGTCGCGGCGGTGGCGGCCCCGGTGGCCGTCCGCGTCGTGACGGCGAGCGCCCCAGCGGTTCCCGCGGCGGCCCGCGTCGTTCCTTCGGCGACCGTCCCCGGCCTGCCGGCGAGCGGCCCGCGGGCGAGCGATCCTACGGCGGTGGCGGCGAGCGTTCGTCCGGCGAGCGCTCGTACGGCGACCGTGGTCGCGCCGGTGGACGGCCCGGCCGTCCCACGCGCTACGGCAGCTGAGCGGTACCTGAAGCACTGAACGGCCGAGCGGCCGGTCCCGGGATCTCCCGGGGCCGGCCGCTCGGTCGTTCGCGCCTCAGTCGCGGAAGACGAGCTTCCCGCTGATCAGCCCGACGATCTCGTCCCAGGCGGGACGGACGGCGGCGGCGTCCTCCTGGCGCAGCGCGGTGTCCGGTCGGTGCTCGCCGACCGCCACGGCCCGGCCCAGCGGTGCGGCGGGGGAGAGCAGCTCCTCGACCCGCGGCAGCCGCGCGTACTCGGCGAGGTCGCGCGCGCCCTCGACCGGCTGCGCCAGCGCCGCGTAGCTGACCAGCCCGGCGGCGCCGTCGGCGACCTCGCCGAGCAGGTCGGCCAGCTCGGCGAGGTCGTAGCGGTCCTGCTCGGCCGGGATCGGCGGGGTGTCGGTGGCGGCGACCTCGGGCCAGGAGGCGATCTCGCTGAGGTCGTGGCGCTCGTCGCCGGCGCAGAACCGGCTCAGCTCGGCGGGGGTGTCGAACAGGAAGACCTCGCCGTCGCGCCCCAGGAACCGGGCGACGTCGTCGACGTAGCAGCGCAGCGTGATCCCGGCGCCGTCGGGCACGACGACCTGGACCGGGAGGATGCCGACGGCCTCCCAGAACTCCGCCGCCGCAGCGACGGCGGCGGGGTCGTGGGGCAGCCTGCCGCCGCCACCCGCGATGGTCCGCACGCCGGCGGCCGGGCCGGTGCCCCGGACGTCGACCGGCTCGATGGCGTCGTCCTCGTCGTCCACGGCGATCGGGGCGGCCTCCGAGGCCGACGGGAAGTCGGCGGCGGCCGCGGTGCCCGCGCCCGTCCAGTCCAGGTGCTCACCGAGCTCCTCGACGACGTCCTCCCACAGGTCGTCGAGCGCGCTGCCGACGCCTGCCCAGGCGTCCTCGCCGGAGCGGCCGATGAACGCCTCGGCACCCAGCCCGAGCGAGCCGATCTCGGGCTTGGCCACCAGTTCGGCGACGGCCTCGAACTCCGTCTCCTCGTCGTCCAGGTCCTCGTCGTCCTCGTCGGCGGTGTCGAGGCACTCGGCCAGCCGGCTGACGATGTCGATCGTGGCCGCCAGCTCCTCGACCGCCCAGCGGTCGGGGTTCTCGGCGGCGACGTCGTAGACGCCGTCGAGGTCGTAGCGGTGGTCGTCGTCCGGGGTCAGGTCGGCGGCGCCCAGCCCCGCCACCACGGGCCACACCGGGTGGTCGGCGAGGTCGTGGTCGGTGCTGGAGCGGCAGAACGCCGCGAGCGCCGCGGGGGAGGGGAAGAGGTGGACGACGGCGGTGGGCACCGGGTTCTCCGGGTCGTCGTCGTTGATGTCGGCGCGGACCTCGACCGTGGTGCCGAGGAACGCCTGCCACTCCTCGCCGTCCTCCTCCCACGGAGGAGCCCACAGCGTGTAGCCCGTGCGGTCGTCGAGGGTGAGAGCGATGGGAACGATGCTGGGCCTGGCCACGGGGAGACTCTGCCAGATGGACGGCCCCGCCCTCCCGCCCCTTTCGGCCCAGGTGTCCTCGGCCGACAGGCGTGGGCGAGGGCGCTCGGGGAGTGCATCCCGGATCCGGTGATCGTGCGTCCGGTCCTGCTCGTCGTCGGCGACCGCTGTCCTCGACTCGCTGACCGGCCCCCTCGCGGGCGCCCGTGCCACCCGCGAAGCTGCACCGGTGTTCGTCGACCCGCCGGTCACCCGACCGTTCTGGCGCAGTCTCTTCGTGGCCGAGCGGCTGATCGGTCCCCGCCCGGCACGGCTGACCGCTGCGCTGGCGCTGCGGGCCGCAGCTCGGGCGCCGCGCAGCTACGCCAAGACGGTCCGGCGCATCTCGCCTCGGCTGCGCGCGGAGAATCCCGGTCTGACCAAGATTCCGGAACGCTGGTCCGAAGACCCGACGGTGCGGGTCCGCCGCGGAGGCCTGGCGCTGGAGCTGGACCTGCGGGACAACCTGCAGGCGATCCTGTTCTACACCGGCGTCTACGAGCCCCGCTTCATCGGTCACGTGCTCGCCGATCTGCGCCCCGGAGATGTCGTGGCCGACGTGGGCGCGCACATCGGCGTGCACGCACTCGCCATCGCTCGTCGGCTGGCTCGCCTCGGCGGAGGTGTGGTGCTGGCCTTCGAGCCGGCCGCCGACTCGACCGCGAAGCTGCGGGCCGCCGCCGTTCGCAACGGGCTCGACGTCGAGATCGTCGAGGCTGCGTGCAGCGACGTGCGAGGGCGGCTGCCGCTGTTCGCCGATGAACGCTATTCCGTTGCCGACGCCGGCGTGCGTTCCCTGCACGGCAGTGGACAGCAGGTCGGACAGGTCTCCGCCACCACGTTCGACGACTGGGCGGCCGCCCGCCCCGGCGGGCCGCTACCGCGACTGGACGTGGTGAAGCTTGATGTCGAAGGGCACGAAGCGGCAGCCCTGATAGGCATGCGGGCCACCCTCGCCCGACTGCGTCCCCGCGCGCTCTACGTCGAGATCAAGGAGAGCGCCATCGGTCGAGCAGTTGCCTCTGACGAGGAGTTGCGTGCCCTGCTGGCCGAACTCGGTTACCGCACGACCGGGCTGACGTTCGACCACAACGAGCTCTTCACCCCGGCCGGCTGACGACCGGGGGCAGGTCGCACGAGTCGCTTCGCGGTCAGATCCCGATCGGGTGCCAGACCGTCTTGGTCTCGAGGAACGGGGTCATCCGGGTCAGACCCGGATCGGCGGTCCAGTCCGGCTCCGCGAGCGGGGGGCGCACGACCCGCTTGATGGTGCCGGCCGCCTCGCGCTCGAACTCCATCGCCCGGTTCTCCGGGGCGCCGGTGAGGTCGATGGCGTCGACGTCGGCGTGTTCGGCCAGCCAGGTGCCGAGCTCCTCGGCGTCGCCGGTGAGCAGGTTGACCACGCCGCCCGGCACGTCGCTGGTGGCGAGGACCTCGGCGAGCGTGACCGCCGGCAGCGGGCGCTCCTTCGACGTGACGACGACGGCGGTGTTGCCGGTGGCGAGCACCGGAGCCAGGACGCTGACCAGCCCGAGCAGCGAGGACTGCTGCGGGGCGAGGACGGCGACGACGCCGGTCGGTTCCGGGGTGGAGAAGTCGAAGTAGGGGCCGGCGACGGGGTTGGCCCCACCGAGGACGGCGGCCAGCTTGTCCGTCCAGCCGGCGTACCAGACCCAGCGGTCGACGGCGGCGTCCACGGCGGCCCGGGCCTTGGACGCCGAGAGGCCCTCGCCGTGCGCGACCTCCTCGCAGAACTGGACGTGCCGGCCCTCCATCACCTCGGCGACGCGGTAGAGCACCTGGCCGCGGTTGTAGGCGGTCGCGCCCGACCACTTCGGGAAGGCGCCGCGGGCGGCGACGACGGCGTCCCGGGCGTCCTTGCGGGAGGCGCGGGCGGCGTTGGCCACGAAGTGCCCCTTGGCGTCCGTGACCTCGTAGGTCCGGCCGGACTCCGACCGCGGGAACGCGCCGTTCACGTACAGCTTGTAGGTCTTGCGGACGGCCAGGCGGTCGCTCATCGGGTGCTCTCCAAGTACGCGGCCAGGCCGTGCCGGCCGCCCTCGCGGCCGTAGCCGGACTGCTTGTAGCCGCCGAAGGGCGACGTCGGGTCGAACTTGTTGAAGGTGTTGGCCCACACGACGCCGGCGCGCAGCTGGTTCGCGATCTTCAGGATCCGCGACCCCTTCTCGCTCCAGATGCCCGCCGAGAGCCCGTAGGTGGTGTTGTTCGCCTTCGCCACCGCCTCGTCGGGAGTGCGGAAGGTCAGGACGCTCAGCACCGGGCCGAAGATCTCGTCGCGGGCGATGCGGTGGGCGGGGGAGACGTCGGTGAAGATCGTCGGCGGGTACCAGAAGCCGCGGTCGGGCAGCTCGCAGGCCGGCTGCCAGCGGTTGGCCCCCTCGGCCTCGCCGATGTCGGACAGCTCGCGGATGCGGGCCAGCTGCTGGGCGGAGTTGATCGCGCCGATGTCGGTGTTCTTGTCCAGCGGGTCGCCGACCCGCAGCGTGCCGATGCGCCGCTGCAGCGAGGCGACGACCTCGTCGTGGACCGACTCCTGCACCAGCAGCCGGGAGCCGGCGCAGCACACGTGGCCCTGGTTGAAGAAGATGCCCTGGACGATGCCCTCGACGGCCTGGTCGACCGGGGCGTCGTCGAAGACGATGTTCGCCGCCTTGCCGCCGAGCTCGAGGGTCAACTTCTTGCGGGTACCGGCGACGGCGCGGGCGATGGAGCGGCCGACGTCCGTGGAACCGGTGAACGCGACCTTGTCGACGTCGTCGTGCTCGACGACCGCCCGGCCGGTGTCCCCGGCGCCGGTGACGATGTTGACCACGCCGGCGGGCAGGTCGGCCTGCCGGCAGACTTCGGCGAACAGCAGTGCCGTCAGGGGCGTGGTCTCCGCCGGCTTGAGGACGACGGTGTTGCCCGCCGCAAGAGCCGGGGCGACCTTCCACGCCAGCATCATCAGCGGGAAGTTCCACGGGATGACCTGGCCCGCCACGCCCAGGGGGCGCGGCCGGGTGCCCAGGCCGACGTGGTCGAGCTTGTCGGCCCAGCCGGCGTAGTAGAAGAAGTGGGCGGCGGCCAGGGGGACGTCGACGTCGCGGGACTCGCGGATCGGCTTGCCGTTGTCCAGCGACTCGAGGACGGCGAACTCGCGGGCGCGTTCCTGCAGCAGGCGGGCGATGCGGAACAGGTACTTGCCGCGGTCGGCGGGGCGCATGGGGCCCCAGCTCTTCTCGAAGGCGCGGCGGGCAGCGCGGACCGCCCGGTCGACGTCGGCGGCGCTCGCGGCCGAGACCTCGGTGAGGACCTCCTCGGTGGCCGGGTTGACTGTCGTGAACGACTCGCCGGTGCCGTCGACGAACTCGCCGTCGATGAACAGGCCGTAGGACGGCGCGATGTCGACGATCGACCGCGACTCGGGCGCGGGGGCGTACTCGAAGACGGGGGCGGGTCGGGCGGTTGCGGTCATCGTCGGTCAGTCCACCGTGACGTAGTCGGGGCCGGAGTAGTGGCCGGTGCGCAGCTTCTGGCGCTGCAGCAGGAGGTCGTTGAGCAGGCTGGAGGCGCCGAAGCGGAACCAGTCGGCGTGCAGCCAGTCGGGGCCCACGGTCTCGTTGATCAGCACGAGGTGCTTGATCGCGTCCTTCGTCGTCCGGATGCCGCCGGCGGGCTTGAAGCCGACCTGCCGGCCGGTGGCGGCGCGGAAATCGCGGACCGCCTCGAGCATGACCAGGCCGACGGGGAGGGTCGCCGCCGGGCTGACCTTGCCGGTGGAGGTCTTGATGAAGTCGCCCCCGGCGAGCATCGCGATCCAGCTGGCGCGGCGGACGTTGTCCAGGGTGACCAGCTCGCCGGTCTCGAGGATGACCTTGAGGTGGGCGGGGGTGCGGCCGGGTGAGGAACAGGCCTCCTTGACGGCGACGATCTCCTCGTAGACGTCGAGGTAGCGGCCGGCCAGGAAGGCGCCGCGATCGATGACCATGTCGATCTCGTCGGCGCCGTTCTCCACCGCGTCGCGCACGTCGGCGAGCTTCACCGCCCGGCTGGCCCGCCCGCTGGGGAAGGCGGTGGCGACCGCGGCGACGTGCACGCCGCTGTCGCCGAGCGCCTCGCGGGCGACCCCGGCCAGGTCGCCGTACACGCAGACCGCGGCGACCCGGGGGCAGGTCGGGTCGGTGGGGTCGGGCCGCCTCGCCTTGGCCGCCAGGCTGCGCACCTTGCCAGGGGTGTCGGCGCCCTCGAGCGTGGTGAGGTCGACCATCGAGATCGCGGTGTCGATCGCCCACTCCTTGGACGTGGTCTTGATCGAGCGGGTGCCGAGTTGGGCCACGCGCGCCTCGGCGCCCACCTGGTCGACTCCGGGCAGGCCGTGCAGGAAGGCGCGGAAGCTGGCGTCGGAGCGGGTGACGTCGCGGTACGGGGGCAGCGGAACGGACAGCGCCCGGGCGTCGTCCGACAGGGCGTCGGGGTCGAGCACGTGGGTCATGGCGGCCATTCTCCCCTGTCCGTCCCATGACATGGGACGGCCTCACCCGGAGGGATGCGGTGCGCCCGACCGGGTGGAGCGCCAGGCCTCCAGGACGACGTCCGACGACGTGGCGGATCCGGCTTCCGGGGGAGAGGGCGTCCTCCCTGGGTGCCGTCGTCGTCGCCTTCCGCCGAGGCGTTCCCGCGGGAACGTGCGAGGCGGCTCCTCCCGGCCACCGCGATCCGCGGGCGTTCCCGCGGGAACGTGCGTGGCGGCTCCTCCGGGCCACCGCGACCCGCCTTGCGGCGTTCCCGCGGGAACGTCACGGGTGGCTCCGATGCCCAGCTCGGCGACCGGAAGTGTCGGACCCTCGCCCTAGTCTTCGATCACACGTTCGAAGGAGGCCGTGGTGCCCGAGACGTCCTTGCCTGATCTGGCTCGCGAGATCACCGCCGGTGCCGTACGGCTCGCTGCCGCGACGGCCGCCTGGCTGCGGCTGGTCGCGGAGTTCGACCGACGGGAGGGCTGGCACGCGCAGGGCATCGCCTCCTGCGCCCACTGGCTCGCCTGGCAGTGCGGCATGTCGCCCGGTACCGCACGGGAGCACGTCCGCGTCGCCCGCGCGCTCGGCGACCTCCCCCGGCTGTCCGCAGCCTTCGCGGAGGGGCGCCTGTCCTACTCCAAGATCCGCGCCGTCACCCGTGTCGCCGAACCGGAGACCGAGCAGATGCTCCTGGAGTTGGCGGTGGAGACCACCGCCTCCCAGGTCGAGCGCGTGGTCCGCGCCTGGCGGCGGAGCGACCGGGTCGACGACGACACCGTCGCGGTGCAGCGGCAGTTCCAGCACTGGTGGGACGACGACGGGATGCTCGTCGTCCGGATGCGCCTCGGGCCGGAGGAGGGTGCGGACTTCCTGGCAGCCGTCGAGTCGCGAGTCGAGGCGGGGGTCCGGCGTGATCGCGCGGCGGCGAAGCCGGCGGCCCCCGCCGGAGCTCCGCAGGACGAGGGAACGGACACGGACGAGGACGCGTCGTCCGTCGCGGACGCGGAGGCGACCGAACGGGAGGAGATCGCCTGCGCCCGGGAGCGCACGTCGGCCAGGCGCTGCGCAGCCGTCGCCGCGCTCGCCCGGGCGGGGCGGCGCGCCGATCGCCGCGCCGGGGCCCCGCCGCTCCGGGAGGTGGTGGTGCACGTCGATGCCGCCGTGCTGGCCGAGGACGCCGCGGCCGGGCAGGCCTACCTCGAGGGCGGTCCGGCGCTGCACCCGGCGCAGGTGCGCCGCATGCTGTGCGGCGCCACGGTCGTCGCGATGCTCGAGCGGGACCGCGAGGTGCTCGGCGTCGGGCGGTCCCGCCGGCTCGCCACCCGTCCGCAACGGCGGGCGCTGCTGCGGCGGGACGGCGGCTGCGCCCGGCCGGGGTGCACCGAGACGCGGATCGAACGGCTGCACGCGCACCACATGCGGCACTGGCTGTTCGGTGGCGGCACCGACATCGACAATCTCGTGCTGCTCTGCGACGTCGACCACGGATTGGTGCACGACCAGGACCTCGTCATGTCCCGGCGGGCGGGGCGCCTGGTCGTGCTGACCTCCGACGGGCGTCGCGTGTGGGGCGCCGCCGATGCCGCGTTCGTCGACGGGGTGGCCGGGGCGGGGAGCGGGTCGAGCACCGGGGGCGGGGCCTTCGTCGGCGTGTCGCCGATCGACGAGCTGGCGGCCCGCCGGCCGACGGGCGACCTCGGCGGCCGAGCAACGGCGGGTGAGCCGAGGACTGCCCCGACCGGCGATCTGACCCGATTGCTGTTCCCGGGCGGAGCGCCCGAGCTGACGTCCACGATGCACGTGAACGGCGAGCGGATGGATCTCGCCCACGTCGTCTGGGTGCTGCTGGCCAACCGCGATCTCCAGCGCCGCCTGGCTGCCGAAGCGCGGGGGCGCCCACTCCAGGCCGCGTGAGAGCTGGCGGTGCCGTGGACGGCGTCCGAGCGTCCCGGGCGGGCCTGCCGGGGCTTCCAGCGGGGCCGCTACCGTTCTGGCGTGCAGCTCACCGTCGTCGATCACCCGCTGGCCCGAGCCCGGCTGAGCCGGATGCGCGACGAGCGCACCGACAACGCCGCCTTCCGCGCCGCGCTCCGCGAGCTGACCCAGATGCTGGTCTACGAGGCCACGCGTGAGCTCGCCGTCGCCGAGGAGCCGATCCGGACGCCGGTCGTCGATACGACCGGCTACCGCCTGGCCGCACCGCCGCTGATCGTGCCCGTGCTGCGTGCGGGCCTGGGCATGGCCGACACCGCGCACGGCATGCTGCCCGAGTCCCAGATGGGCTTCGTCGGTCTGGCGCGCAACGAGGAGACCTTCCAGCCCGAGGCATACATGGCCTCCCTGCCCGAGTCGCTGGTCGACCGGCACGTCCTCGTGCTCGACCCGATGCTCGCCACCGGTGGATCGCTCGTGCACTGCTGCGGTCTGCTCACCGCGCGCGGCGCCACGCAGATCACCGTGCTGTGCGCACTCGCGGCACCCGAAGGTCTCCAGCGGCTGGAGGAGAGCGGGCTGCCGCTGCGGGTGTTCACCGCCAGCGTCGACGAGGGGCTCAACGAGAACGCGTACATCGTGCCGGGCCTCGGCGACGCCGGCGATCGTCAGTTCGGCGCGGTCTGACGATGCGCTTCGGCGTCCTCGGCACCGGCCCCTGGGCGCGGACCGTGCACGCCCCGGCGCTCGCCGGCCACCCCGCGGCCGAGCTGGTCGGCGTCTGGGGCCGCGATCTGGCGAAGGCCAAGGCGCTCGGAGCGGAGCACGAGGTCGCGGGCTTCGCCGACGTGGACGAGCTGCTCGGCCAGGTCGACGCCGTGACGATCGCGCTGCCGCCGGACCTCCAGGCGCCGCTGGCCGAGCGTGCGGCCGCAGCCGGCAAGCACCTGCTCCTGGAGAAGCCGATCGCGTTCACCGCGGCGGCGGCCGATCGCGTCGTGGCAGCGGTGCAGGACGCCAGGGTCGCCTCGGTCGTCTTCTTCACCCTCCGCTTCCAGGCCGCGACCACCACCTGGCTGACGCAGGCCGGGCGCACGCAGCTGGCCGGCGGCGCCGGTTCCTGGCTGGCCTCGCTGGCCGGCACGCGATTCGCCGCGTCGCCGTGGCGGCACGAGCGCGGGGCGCTCTGGGACGTCGGTCCGCACGCGCTCTCGGTCCTCGTCCCCGCGCTCGGTCGCGTCGTCGCCGTGCAGGCGGGAGCCGGCCTGCGCGACACCGTCCACCTGGTGCTGACCCACGAGTCCGGGGCGGCGTCGACGGTCACGCTCTCCCTCACCGTGGCGCCCATGTCGGCCGGCGTCGAGTTCTTCGTGCACGGCGACGCCGGCCGGCTGGTGCTGCTGCCCGACTCCGGCACGGCGGTGGAGGCCTTCGGGCTCGCCGTCGACGAGCTGCAGGCGGCCGCGCTCACGGGCGGCACGCACCCCTGTGACGTCGCGTTCGGCCGCGACGTCGTCGAGGTGTTGGAGATCGCCGCTCGAGCCCTGGACTCCGGCCGCCGGGAGACCGTTCCGCGCTGAGCGCCGCGATCAGCGGTCCCGTTCGTACCGCAGCATGACGACGCCGTTGCCGAAGGCCCGCGTCTCCACCAGTCGCAGGTCGGCGGGCATGCCCTCGGACTCGAACAGCCGGCGGCCGCTGCCCACGAGCACCGGGTTGACGAAGATCCGGTACTCGTCGATCAGGTCGTGCCGGCGGAACGCCTCGGCCAGCACCGGTCCGCCCACCACCATCTCCCCGCCGGGCTGCGCCTGCAGCGCCCGCACCTCCTCGGGGACGACGTCGCGCACCACCGTGGCGTTGGGGCCGGGGGTGTCGAGGGTCCGCGAGTAGACGATCTTCGGCATGCCTCGCCAGATGTCCGCGAACTGTTTCACCGCCGGCGAAGCGGTCGAGTCCTCGTCCGCCGTCGGCCAGAATTCCTCCATGAGTTCGTAGGTCACCCGGCCCTCGAGGAAGGCGCTGCTCTCGGCCAGCTGCTCGTTGAAGAACGTGTGGAGCTCCTCGTCGACCCGGTGCCAGCTGATGTCGGCGTCCGGCCCCTCGAAGTAGCCGTCGAGCGAGATCCCCAGGTGCAGCACGATCTTCCGCATGTCTGTCTCCTCCCGGGCCGGGCGACCCTCGGTTCTCTGACCGGGGCGGGCGCGCCCACTCATCGGTGGCGCCGGCGGTCAGTCGAACGGGTTGGTCAGGACCGGGCGCGCCTGGAGGACCTGGAAGGTGACGGGTGGGCCCTCGGTGGTGGTGCTGCCGGGGACGGGGACGGTGAGGCCGCCGTCGACGCTGAAGGTGGCTGTCCAGGTGGTGGTCAGCGAGGCGGTGTAGCTGCCGCTGGCGTAGTCGTGGCTGATGGTGTGGTCCGGGTAGGGGGCGCCGGGACTGGCGGTGGTGAGGTCGGTGCCGTCGCCGGTGTGCCAGGTGAAGCTGGTGGCGGTGGCGGTGATGTCGACGGTGAAGCCGCGGATGTCGAGCGTGAACGTCTGGGTGGTGGGCCCGTCGGTGAAGAAGATGACGGGCAGGCCGACCAGTCCGTTGCCGGGTGGCTGCTGCTTGGTGGGGAGCTGGGGGAGCGGCAGGGTCTGGAAGTAGCGGAACACCTCAGCCGGCGACGGTGCGGGGTTCAACGCCGTGATGTCGACGCAAGCTCGTTCGAGCCGTTCCCAGGGTCCGACGGGCGTGCCGACAGGGGCGCCACCGGTGGGAAATCCGTCGATGGTGGTAGTGCCGTCCGGCCCGGTGATCGCCAGCCGGCGCTGCTCCATCACCAGATCCTCGACCACGCGGTCGGGCGGGGCGGGGCACTCGATGTCGTCGCTGGGACGACATGCCCCGGTCTCCCTGTCGTTGACGACGCAGGGATCGGAGAGTTGGTACGTGTACGGGTGCTCGGCGGGAGCACTGTTGGTGGCCGCCCAGCTGCCGCCGGGAGCTCGTGCAATGTACGAAGCTGTCAGGCTGCCCTCGCCGGTCGCAACATCGGGTCCGTTGCAGACGTAAGTCGTGCAGGCGGCTTCGGCCGCCCCCGGGAACGCGCAGAGAAAGACTCCAAGGAGGAGTCCGGCGGGTGCTCGGCGCATGACTCAACCGACCGTCAGGTTGGACACCAGCCAGGAACTAAGGCCGCTATTCCAGATCAGGATCATGCCGGATTGCAGGTCTTCTGCGGCTTGGCCGGCACGCGCTGGTACCTCCTGGCCGGAGGCATCAAGCACGGTGTACGAGCTCTGACTGAAGAGGAACCCGATCTCAGCGCTCTCGTCATCAATGAGTGGCGGGCCGAGTTCTTCGAAGGTCGTACTGTTCCCCAGATACGTGTAACCGGCTGCCCGGTCTTCGGCAAGCGAACGGGCGATCCGCTCGCAGAGACGGCACTCGTCGGTACTTAGGTCGAGTAACACGTCAGACGCGACTCGGCCCTCACCGATCTTGACTCCCAACATCATGTAGTACTCGGCGAAAGCCAGCGCTCCGTCCGGCGTCTTGGCTCGCGCTTCTGCGGGAACGGGGAAGTCCGCGGGCCCGAGCGGCGGCAAGGCCTCCTTAGAAGGAGCGGCGCTGCTGGTCGACGGCAGGCTCCGGCTGGCCTCCTGCTTCTCCGAGCAACCCGTGAGCGCCGCGCAGCCGGCGACGAGGCAGGCCGTCAGCCGCAGCGTCCAGCGTCGCATCACGTCGTCTCTCCCCGAGTTGATCACCGGTCGCCGGAGACTACGCAGAGCAGCAACGGCTCTGCACCCCTGACCTGTGGAAAACCGGACGGCCGCCGTCCAGGTTCATGCCAGCGTGTGACTCCCGCGATGGACGGAGTCAGAGGAGCAGGCATGAGCGTGTGGGACCGGTACGTGCGCCGAGGACGGCCTCCTGTGCCGTCGCGCCGTCCTCGCCTGCCCGCTGTGCTGCGCCGGAACAGGGTGCCGGCGTGACCGCCGGCCTCGGCCGGGGCCGCTACAGACCCAACGCCGCCGACATCTCCGCCCGCAGCTGGTCGAGCTCGTCCTCGCCCCGCCCGCGCGCGGCGATCAACCCCGCGTCCTGGTGCACCGGCACCACGGTCTCCAGGTAGGCCTTGAGCTTGGGCTCGGTCCCGCTGGGCCGCACGATCACCCGCACCCCGTCACCCAGCAGCCGCACCGCGTCGACCGGCGGGTCCTCCAGTGCCAGGTCGGCGAACGCCACGTCGCGCCCCAGCAGCGTGGCCGGCGGATCCGTGCGCACCCGCGCCATCGCATCGGAGATCACCGACAGGTCCTCCACCCGGACCGACAGCTGCCCGGTCGCGAACAACCCGTGCTCCTGCGCCAGCTCGTCCAGCCGGTCCACCAGCGTCCGGCCCGACTCCTTGAGCTCCGCGGCCAGCAGCGAGACCGCCAGCGCGGCCGAGATGCCGTCCTTGTCCCGGGCCACCGACGGCGACACCGTGTACCCGAGTGCCTCCTCGTAGCCGTACACCAGCGGCGCCGAGTCCGACCCGGCCCGCATGATCCACTTGAACCCGGTCGGGGTCTCCTCGGAGGGGACTCCGTGCGCAGCGGCGATCACGTGCATCAGCGAGCCGCTCACCAGCGACGACGCGTAGGTGCCGCGCACCCCCCGCCGCAGCATCCAGTCGGCCAGCAGTGCACCGACCTCGTCCCCGGTCAGCTGCCGCCCGTCGCAGACGACGGCGCAGCGGTCGGCGTCGGGGTCCTCCGCGATCGCCACGTCGGCACCGGTCCGGGCCGCCAGCGCCTTGAGCAGGTCGGTCGCTCCTGGCTCCTCGGGGTTGGGGAAGGCGACGGTGCGGAACGTCGGGTCCGGCTCGTCCTGCTCCGGCACGCTCACCGGCTCGGCCAGCCCGGCGGCCGCGAACACCGCCCGCGTGGTGTCGGCGCCCACCCCGTGCATCGCGGTGTAGGCCACGCGCAGCGAGCCTCGGGACGGGACGCGCGAGGGCTCCAGCGCGGACACCACCGCCGAGACGTAGTCGGCGGCGACGTCGTCGCCGAGGGTGAGCCACTCGTCGGACAGCGGCACCTCGCGCGCCGGCCCCACCGCCGCGATCGCGGCCTCGATCTCCCGGTCGACCGGGGGCACCAGCTGCGCGCCGTCGCCGAGGTACACCTTGTAGCCGTTGTCGTCGGGCGGGTTGTGGCTCGCGGTCACCATGATCCCGGCCACGCACCCTAGGTGCCGGACCGCGTAGGACAGCACCGGTGTGGGCAGCGGCCGCGGCAGCACCTGCACCGCGAAGCCCGCCCCGGCCAGCACCGCCGCCGAGATGCGCGCGAACTCGTCGGACCGGCGCCGGGCGTCGTAGCCGATCACGATGCCGCCACCGGCCGAGCCGGTGCGGTGCAGCCACGCGCCCAGCCCCGCGGCCGCCCGGGTGACGACCGCGGCGTTCATCCCCCCGGGCCCCGCCCGCAGCGGCCCGCGCAGCCCCGCCGTCCCGAAGGTGAGCGGGCCGGCGAACCGGGGGCCGAGCTCGGGGACGTCCCCGGCCTCGACGAGCGCGAGGACCTCCGCGCGGTCGCCCTCGTGCGGATCGGCGTCGGCCCACGAGCGGGCGGTGGCGAGCAGGTCGTCGGTCATGCCGGAAGGTCGTCCCTCACGCGTCGAAGTTCTCGGAGTCGTAGGCGGCCGTGGTGAACTCCCCGCCCACACGGGAGTGCACCGGGTCGGCCAGGTCGGGCTCGCCGTGCGCCGCGACCAGCGCCTCGGCGTACACCTCGGCGTCGTCGGCCGGCTGGTAGCCGAGCGCGCGGGCGGCGGTGAGGTCCCACCAGTTCCGGGTGTTCGCCGAGACGCCCCACACGACGGCGAACCCCGGGGACGGCGCCCGGAGCGCGGCGTCGACCAGGCGCACGGTGTCGCCGGGGGAGAGCCACGTCGACAGCTGCCGGGTCGTCGTCGGCTCGGGGAACGCGCTGCCGATCCGCAGGCAGACGACGTCGAGTCCGTAGCGGTCGGCGTAGAGGGAGCCGAGCGCCTCCATCGTCACCTTCGAGACGCCGTAGTAGGTGTCCGGCCGGGGCGGGGCGTCCACCTCGCGCAGCAGGCCGCCGTCGGGGCGCGGCGTGTATCCGGTGGCGTGGTTGCTGCTCGCCAGGACGACGCGGCCGACGCCGGCCCGTCGCGCCGCCTCGAGCGCGCAGTACGTGCCGTCGATGTTGGTGTGCGCGATCGCCGGCCAGGTCGACTCGGAGGCGATCCCCGCGAGGTGCACCAGCGCCTCGGCGCCGCGCGCCGCCTCGACCATCGCCGTCAGGTCGGTGATGTCGGCGACGAGGTGCTCCTCGCCGGGGCGCGGCTCGGGCACCGGGACGACGTCCAGGCTGCGCAGCGCCCAGCCGGCCTCGGGCAGCCCGCGGCGCAGCACCGTGCCGATCAGCCCGGCCGCGCCGGTCACCAGGACCGGCCCGGTCATGACGGGAGCCGGCCGATCAACTGCACCAGGAACTGGCCCAGCCGTCCCGCGGCCTCGCGGCCGGCCGCGATCACCTCGTCGCCGTCCAGCTTCTCGCCGGTGACGCCGGCCGCGGCGTTGGTGACCAGCGACAGCCCGAACACCTCCAGGCCCGCGGCCCGCGCCGCGATCGCCTCGAGCGCCGTCGACATGCCCACCAGGTCCGCGCCCATCGTGCGCAGCATGCGGATCTCGGCCGGGGTCTCGTAGTGCGGGCCGGGGAGCGCGGCGTAGACGCCCTCGGTCAGGGCCGGGTCGAGCCGCCGGGCCAGCTCCCGCAGGCGGGGGGAGTAGAGGTCGGTGAGGTCGACGAAGTCCGCGCCCACCAGCGGGGAGCGGGCCGTCAGGTTCAGGTGGTCGGCGATGACGACGGCCTGGCCGACCCGGTGCTCGGGTGCGAGCCCGCCGGCGGCGTTGGTCAGGACGACGGTCTTCACGCCGGCCGCAGCCGCGGTGCGCACGCCGTGCACCACCGGGTCGACGCCGCGGCCCTCGTAGAGGTGGGTCCGGCCGAGGAAGAGCAGCACCTTGCGCTCGCCGACCCGCACCGACCGCACCTCACCGCCGTGCCCGACCGCGGTGGGGGCCGCGAAGCCGGGCAGCTCGCCGATGGCCACGGTGTAGTCGGCGGGTCCGAACGCGTCGGCAGCGGGAGCCCAGCCCGAGCCCATGACGACGGCGACGTCGTGCCGACCACCGAGCGCGGTCGTGAGGTCGTCGGCCGCGCTCGCGGCGATGGACTGGGCGTCGGTACCGGGGGGCTGGCTCACGGAGGAACGCTAACGCAGAAACGGCCGCGGCCCCGCTCGTGCCAGGGGAGTGCACGCGGTCGGGCCCGGTCGTCCCGCGCCGCCGATCCACCGCACGGGTGATGCGGGTCGGTCGCCGGGTGGGTGCCGCCGGACCTCCTTAGACTCCCGCAGGTGGAGATCCCTTTCCGGTCGTCCGAGCGGGCCAGCCTGGGCGTCGAGTGGGAGCTGCAGCTGGTCGACCGCGACACGCGTGAGCTGTCGCCCGGCGCGATCGAGATCCTGGAGCAGCTGCGGCCCGAGGCCGCCGAGGAGCACCCCAAGGCCAAGCACGAGCTGTTGCAGTCGACCGTGGAGATCATCACCGGCATCTGCACCACCGTGGCCGAGGCGAAGGCCGACCTGGCCGGCACCCTCGCCGAGGTGGTCGCCGCCGCCGACGAGCGGAACCTGGCGCTCATGTGCGCGGGCACCCACCCGTTCACCGACTGGCAGACCCAGCTCATCTCGCCCAAGGAGCGCTACCTCGACCTGGTCGAGCGGATGCAGTGGATGGCCCGCCGGATGCAGATCTTCGGGGTGCACGTGCACGTGGGCGTGCGGGCACCGGAGAAGGCCATCCCGATCGTCAACGCGCTGTGCCAGTACATCCCGCACTTCCTGGCGCTGTCGTCGTCCTCGCCGTTCTGGGTGGGCTGCGACACCGGCCTGGCGTCGTCACGCACCAAGATCTTCGAAGGCATGCCGACGGCGGGACTGCCCTACCAGCTGGCCGACTGGGCGGAGTTCGAGGAGTACATGGAGACGCTGATCTCCACCGGCTCGATCGACAGCGTCCGCGAGGTCTGGTGGGACGTCCGCCCGCACCCCGACTTCGGCACCGTGGAGCTGCGCATCTGCGACGGCCTGCCCACCCTCGACGAGATCGGGGCGGTGGCCGCGCTCGCCCAGTGCCTGGTGGAGCAGTTCGACACCCAGCTCGACCGCGGCTACACCCTCCCCACCCCGGCGTCCTGGGTGCTGCGGGAGAACAAGTGGCGCGCCTCCCGGTACGGGCTGGACGCCGACATCGTCGTCGACGAGAAGGGCACCGTCCGGCCGGTCCGGCAGGCGATCATCGACCTGGTCGAGGAGCTGCGGCCCACCGCGCGGCGGCTGGGCTGCGAGGCGGAGCTGGCCGACGTGCTGCGGGTGCTCGACGTCGGCGCTTCCTACCAGCGGCAGCGCGCGGTCGCCGCCGCGCACGACGGGCAGCTGGAGCCGGTCGTGGACAGCCTGCTCGCCGAGCTGAGGGACGGGCTCCCCGCGACCGGACCGGTGGGGCGGCCCACCGAACCCGCCCCCGGCCCGGGCGACTGCGCCGGAGGGCACGCGGCGTGAACCCGGTGGTCGAGAAGCTCGGCGCCGCGGTGGACGACTGGGTGCAGGCGCACGAGGCGCAGCTGGTCGCCGTCCGGCGGCACCTGCACGCCCACCCCGAGCTCGCCTACGCCGAGGTCGAGACGACGTCCTTCCTCGAGCAGCGGCTGCGCGAGGCGGGGCTGGCACCACGGCGGCTGCCCAGCGGCACCGGGCTGGTCGTCGAGCTGGGGGAGGGGCCCGGGCCGACGGTCGTCCTGCGCGGGGACATCGACGCGCTGCCGCTGGCCGACCTGAAGGACGTGCCGTACGCCTCGACCCGCGAGGGCGTGTGCCACGCCTGCGGTCACGACGTCCACACCACCGTGGTGCTCGGCGTGGCACTGGCGCTGGCCGCCGTCGACGGGCTGCCGGGCCGGGTGCGCTGCATCTTCCAGCCCGCCGAGGAGACGGTGCCCGGAGGTGCCACCGAGGTGCTCGCCGCGGGCGTGCTCGACGGCGCCACCCGCGCCTTCGCGCTGCACTGCGACCCCTCCGTGCCGGTCGGGCAGGTCGGGCTGCGCACCGGCGCGATCACCGCGGCCTGCGACGGCATCGATGTCACGCTCACCGGCCCCGGCGGGCACACCGCCCGGCCGCACCTGACCGTCGACCTCGTCGACGCGCTCGGGCGGTTGATCACGGAGCTGCCCGGGCTGCTGTCGCGCCAGGTGGACCCCCGCGCCGGGATGTCGCTGGTCTGGGGGTCGGTCGACGCGGGGGTCGCCGCCAACGCCATCCCGCAGCGCGGCATGCTGCGCGGCACCGTGCGGGTGCTCGACCGCGACGCCTGGCAGGGGGCGGAGGAGGTCATCCGCTCGCTGGTCGCGAAGGTGGCCGCCGCCACCGGCGCCGCCGTGGAGGTCGACTACGTCCGCGGCGTCCCGCCGGTGGTGAACGACCCCGGCTCGGTGGCGCTGCTGCGCACCGCCGCCGTGGAGACGGTGGGTGCCGAGGGCGTCGTGCTCTCGCCGCAGAGCATGGGCGGGGAGGACTTCGGCTGGTATGCGGACCGGCTGCCGATCGCCCTGGCCCGGCTGGGCACGCACGGCGGGGGAGAGCCGCTGGACCTGCACCGGGGCACCTTCGACGTGGACGAACGGGCGATCGCGGTGGGGGTCCGGCTGCTGGCCCGCGCGGCGCTGCACGCACTGGAGGCCGACGCCGGGTCACCCGCTGGGGTCGGTGCACCGCCACCCGGCCGCACGGGCCGGCACGCCTCCGGAGACACTGCAGGCAGACGAGCCGACGAGGAGTCCCACCGAGGATGACACCCGACCAGCAGAGCAGCGCCCCGGCCCCGGCGACGGCCGACGCACAGGTCCCCAGCGAGCACGAGGTCCCCGCGGACCTCGGGCTGGCCGCCCAGTTCCCCGGCGTCACGCGCGACCAGTGGCGCGACCTGGTCGCCGGCGTGCTGCGCAAGGCCGGCCGGCAGGAGCTCCCCGAGCCGGTCGAGGAGGCGCTGCGCCGCCCCGTCGCGACCGGCATCACCGTCGCCCCGCTGTACACCGCCGAGGACGCCGGTGACCTGCCGACGGCGGTGGGGGTCCCCGGGCTCCCGCCGTTCGTGCGCGGCGCCCGGCCCTCCGGCGGCCCCGCCGGGTCGGCTGAGGTCACCGCCTCCGGGGGTGCCCAGGGGGGCGCCCCCGGAGGCTGGGACATCCGCCAGCGGCACGCCCACCCCGACGTGGCCGTGACCAGGGAGGCGATCGCCGCCGACCTGGAGAACGGCGTCACCTCGCTGTGGCTGGTCGTCGGCGAGGGCGCCGTGCCGGCCGACCGGCTCGGCGACGTGCTCGCCGACGTCTACCTCGACCTCGCCCCGGTGGCGGTCACCGGCGGGATGCCGGCCGCGGAGGCCTTCCTCGCCCTGATCGACGGCCGGGACGACGTGGCGCCCGGTGGGTCGCTCGGGCTGGACCCGCTCGGGGTGGCAGCGGCGACGGGCGAGCCGCAGGACCTCTCCGGCCTGGCCGACGTCGCCCGCCGGGCCGCGGCCCACCCCGGCCTGCGGGCCGTCGTCGTCGACGGCACCGTCTTCGCCGACGCCGGGGCGTCGGCCGTCGAGGAGCTGGGCTGCTCGCTGTCCGCCGGCGTCGCGTACCTGCGAGCCCTCACCGAGTCCGGGCTGAGCGTCGACGAGGCGTTCGGCCAGCTCGAGTTCCGCTACAGCGCGAGCGCCGACCAGTTCACGACCATCGCCACCTTCCGCGCGGCCCGCCGGCTGTGGGACCGCGTCGGCGAGGTCAGCGGAGCCGCGCCCGAGGCGCGCGCCCAGCACCAGCACGCCGTCACCTCCTCGGTGATGACGACCAAGCGCGACCCATGGGTCAACATGCTGCGCACCACGGTCGCCTGCTTCGCTGCCGGCGTGGGCGGTGCCGAGGCCGTCACCGTGCAGCCCTTCGACGCGGCGCTGGGCCTGCCCGACGCCTTCGCCCGCCGGATCGCCCGCAACACCCAGAGCCTGCTCGTGGAGGAGGGCCACCTCGCCCGGGTGCTCGACCCGGCCGGTGGCTCCTGGTACGTCGAGTCGCTGACCGACCAGCTGGCCCGGGCCGCCTGGGACTGGTTCACCGAGATCGAGCGGGCCGGCGGCCTGGCCGCGGCGCTGGACTCCGGCCTCGTCCGCGAGCGGATCGCCACCGCCTGGGACGCCCGGGCGCTGCGGCTGGCCACCCGCGCCGACGCCATCACCGGCGTCAGCGAGTTCCCCAACCTGACCGAGAAGCTGCCGGAGCGGCAGCCCGCGGCCCAGCTGCACGCCGGCGGCGGACTGCCCCGCGTGCGGGCGGCGCAGGAGTACGAGGCGCTCCGCGACGCGGCCGACGCCGCGGGGGAGCGGCCGGCGGTCTACCTCGCCACGATCGGGCCGATCGCGCGGCACACCGCGCGGGCGAGCTTCGCCGGCAACCTGTTCCAGGCCGGCGGGCTGGCCACCCCGGCCGCCGACGGTGCCGACGGCCTCGCCGGCGCCGGCACGACCGTGGCCTGCATCTGCGGGACCGACAAGGACTACGCCGAGTCGGCGGCACCGCTGGCCGCCGCCCTGAAGGAGGCCGGCGCCACGCAGGTGTGGCTGGCCGGCAAGCCCGACCTCGCCGTCGACGGGGTCGACGGGTACGTGTACGCCGGATGCGACGCCCTGGACGTGCTCCGCACCGTCCACGCGCAGCTGGGTCTCGAAGGAGTGCAGGCATGACCGGTATCCCCGACTTCGGCGGCGTCGAGCTGGGCCGCCCGGCCGCGACTGGCCGGGCGGGTGGGTCGTCCGACTACGCGGCGTGGGCCAAGGCGTTCGAGGAGACGACGGGCCGCGGCGTCGAGGAGGCGAGCTGGGAGACCCCCGAGGGCATCGCCGTCCCGCCGCTGTTCACCCCGGCCGACCTGGAGGGACTGGACTTCCTCGAGACGCTGCCGGGCCTCCCGCCGTTCCTGCGCGGGCCCTACCCGACGATGTACACGACCCAGCCGTGGACGGTCCGGCAGTACGCCGGCTTCTCCACCGCCGCGGAGTCCAACGCCTTCTACCGGCGCAACCTGGCCGCCGGGCAGAAGGGGCTGAGCGTCGCGTTCGACCTGCCCACCCACCGCGGCTACGACTCCGACCACCCGCGCGTGGTGGGCGACGTCGGCATGGCAGGCGTGGCCATCGACTCGATCCTGGACATGCGGCAGCTGTTCGACGGCATCCCGCTGGACAGGATGAGCGTCTCGATGACGATGAACGGCGCCGTCCTGCCGGTGCTGGCGCTCTACATCGTCGCGGCCGAGGAGCAGGGCGTGACGCCCGAGCAGCTCACCGGCACGATCCAGAACGACATCCTCAAAGAGTTCATGGTGCGGAACACCTACATCTATCCGCCCAAGCCCTCGATGCAGATCATCAGCGACATCTTCTCCTTCACCTCGAAGGAGATGCCGCGCTACAACTCCATCTCGATCTCCGGCTACCACATCCAGGAGGCCGGGGCGACGGCCGACCTGGAGCTGGCGTACACGCTGGCCGACGGCGTCGAGTACCTGAAGGCCGGCAAGGACGCCGGGATCGACGTCGACGCGTTCGCGCCGCGGCTGAGCTTCTTCTGGGCCATCGGGATGAACTTCTTCATGGAGGTCGCCAAGCTCCGCGCCGGGCGGCTGCTGTGGGCCCGGCTGGTCAAGGAGGCCGGCGCGCAGAACCCCAAGTCGCTGGCGTTGCGCACCCACTCGCAGACCTCGGGCTGGTCACTGACCGCCCAGGACGTCTACAACAACGTCGTCCGTACCTGCCTGGAGGCCATGGCCGCCACCCAGGGGCACACCCAGTCGCTGCACACCAACGCTCTCGACGAGGCGCTGGCGCTGCCCACCGACTTCTCCGCCCGCATCGCGCGCAACACCCAGCTGCTGCTGCAGCAGGAGTCGGGCACCACGCGGGTCATCGACCCGTGGGGCGGCTCGGCCTACGTCGAGAAGCTGACCTACGACCTGGCCCGCCGCGCCTGGGCGCACATCCAGGAGGTCACCGAGGCCGGCGGCATGGCGCAGGCGATCGACGAGGGCATCCCCAAGCTGCGCATCGAGGAGGCCGCGGCCCGCACGCAGGCCCGCATCGACTCCGGCCGCCAGCCGGTCATCGGCGTGAACAAGTACCGGGTGGAGGCCGACGAGGCCATCGAGGTGCTCAAGGTCGACAACGCCGACGTCCTCGCGCAGCAGAAGGCCAAGCTCGAGGAGCTCCGCGCCTCCCGGGACGGCGGTGCCGTCACCGAGGCGCTGCGCCGGCTCACCGACGCCGCGCGCGCCGCGGCCGAGGGACGGCGGGACAGCGGACTGGACTCGAACCTGCTCAAGCTGGCCGTCGACGCCGCCCGCGCCAAGGCCACGGTCGGCGAGATCTCCGACGCGCTCGAGGAGGTCTACGGGCGGCACGCCGGCCAGGTGCGCACCATCTCCGGCGTCTACCGCGACGAGGCGATGGCCGGGCGCACGGCGGGAGAGGACAGCCCCATGGAGGAGACCCGCCGCATGGCCGAGGCGTTCGCCGACGCCGAGGGACGGCGCCCCCGCATCCTGGTCGCCAAGATGGGCCAGGACGGCCACGACCGCGGCCAGAAGGTGATCGCCACCGCCTTCGCCGACCTCGGCTTCGACGTCGACGTGGGTCCGCTGTTCCAGACGCCGGACGAGGTCGCCCGCCAGGCGGTGGAGGCCGACGTGCACGTCGTCGGCGTCTCGTCCCTGGCCGCGGGCCACCTCACGCTGGTCCCCGCGCTCAAGGAGTCGCTGGCCGAGCTCGGTGCCGACGACGTGCTGATCGTCGTCGGCGGCGTCATCCCGCCCGACGACGTCCCGACGCTGAAGGAGATGGGCGCCGCGGCGGTCTTCCCGCCCGGCACCGTCATCGCCGAGGCCGCCCAGGAGCTGCTGCGGACGCTCGCGCAGCGCCTGGGTCACTGAGATGCAGGGTCACTGAGCATGGCGCGTGAGGTGGACGTTCCCGCGCTCGTGGAGGGGGTGCTCGCCGGCGACCGGCGGGTGATGGCGCGCGCCATCACGTTGGTCGAGTCGCGCCGGGCCGACCACCGCGAGCGGGCGCAGGAGCTGCTGGTCGGGCTGCTGCCGCACGCCGGGGGAGCGCGTCGCGTGGGCATCAGCGGTGTCCCCGGCGTGGGCAAGTCGACCTTCATCGACCAGCTCGGCGTGACGCTGACCGCCGCGGGCTCGAAGGTGGCCGTGCTCGCCGTCGACCCGTCGTCGGCCCGCTCGGGCGGGTCGATCCTCGGGGACAAGACCCGGATGTCCCGGCTGGCCGTCGACCCGAACGCGTTCATCCGGCCCTCGCCGACGTCGGGGACGCTCGGTGGCGTCGCGCAGGCGACCCGGGAGTCGATGGTCGTGGTGGAGGCCGCGGGCTACGACGTCGTCCTGGTCGAGACCGTCGGCGTCGGGCAGTCGGAGATCACCGTCGCCGAGATGGTCGACTCCTTCCTCTTCCTCACCCTCGCCCGCACCGGCGACCAGTTGCAGGGCATCAAGCGGGGGATCCTGGAGATCGCCGACGTCATCGCGGTGAACAAGGCCGACGGCGACGGCGCACCCGCCGCCCGCAAGGCGGCGCGCGAGCTGTCCCAGGCGATCCGCATGCTGCGCGGCCACGGCGAGACCTGGGACGTGCCGGTGCTGACCTGCGCCGGGCTCAGCGGGGAGGGGCTGGACGAGGTCTGGGCCAAGCTCGTGGAGCACCAGGACCGGATGACGAACTCGGGGGAGTTCGACCAGCGGCGGCGCAGCCAGCAGGTCCGCTGGACCTGGCAGCTGGTGCGCGACGGGCTGGAGCACGCCCTGCGGAGCCATCCCGGTGTCCGCTCGGCGGCGCCGGAGCTGGAGAAGGCGGTGCTCGCCGGTGAGCTGACGCCGGCCCTGGCCGCCCGCCAGATCCTCGAGACGTTCTCCTCGGGATCACCTGCCGACGGTGCCGGGGGGTCCCCACCGCGCTGTTAGTCTCTGCCCGCCTGCCGGTCCGGTGGCGGGAACGACGACGTACCGGCACAGGGCCGGTTCACGGGAGCAGTCAGGAGATGGCCGTCAGCACGAGCGTGGCCGGCACGACCGCGACCGCAGCGTCGTCCGGCCCGTCCGTCCGCCCGCCCCGGTCGGGCGCCGTGACCGCCGTGATCCTCGTGGTCAGCGCCCTCCTCGGCGCTGCGGGCACCGCCTACCTGGCCGTCGCCGGCACCAGCCTGGGCGAGCAGCTCGATGCGCCCGACCTGTGGTTCCGCGAGAACCACCCCGCGCTCCGCCCGGTGGAACTGGGCTTCGAGACCGCCCGGTCGTGGAGCGCGGCTGCGCTCGGGATCTGGGTCGTCGCCTGGCTGCTGGCCGGGCTGGCCGTCCGCCGCGGCGTCGCCGTCCGGTGGCTGCTGGCGGTGGGGGTGTTCTGGTCCGTGCCGCTGCTGATCGGGCCGCCGCTGTTCACCGCCGACCCGTGGTTCTACACCGCCATCGGTGCCGCCGTGCAGAACGGGGTCGATCCCTTCGAGTACGGGCCCGGGGTGCTGGGCGACGTCGAGTCGGTGCGGGGCGCGGAGAGGTTCTGGCGGTTCAGCCCGACGCCCTACAGCCCGCCCTTCGTCGTCCTCCTCAGCGGGCTGTCCTGGTTGTTCGATCAGAACCTGCTCGCCGTGCTGGCCGCCATCCGGGTGCTCTGCGTGGCCGGCTGGGCCGTCTGCGCGCTCATGGTCTGCCGGATCGCCCAGCGCCTGGGCGGCAGCCCCGCGGTCGCGATGTGGCTGGGCGCCATCAACCCCCTGGTGCTCGTGCACCTGGTGTCGGGCAACCACAACGACGCGCTCATGCTGGCCCTGCTCCTGCCGGGGCTGCTCCTCGCCCTGTACGACCGCCCGCTGCTGGGGATCCTGCTGTGCGTGGCCGGTGCCGGCATCAAGGCCACCGCGCTCGTCGCCGTGCTCGTCATCGGCGTGGACTGGGCGCAGCGCCAGGAGGGCTGGCCCGCCCGGCTGCGCGCCCTGGCGCTCGCCGGTGGCCTGGGTGCGGGGGCCTTCGCCCTGTCCGTCCAGCTCACGGGCTGGGGATGGGGCTTCCTGGACAACCTGGACGTGCCGGGCAAGGCGCTGGAGTCGCTGACCCCGACGACCGCCCTGGCGTTCGCCCTGGACGTCGACGACCCACCGATCGACGGGGCGCGGGTCGCCGGCGTGGTGGTGGCGGTCGTGGTCAGCCTGCTGTTCCTGACCCGGCTCCGCAGCTGGGGCCTGGTCCGGGTGACCTCCTGGATCGCCCTGACGGTGATCCTCACCGGCTCGGTGGTGTGGCCCTGGTACCTGGTCTGGCCCACGATGCTCTTCGCCGCGGCCGGTGTGCTCGCCGAGCGGCTGGTCGTGGTGGCGTGGTCGGTGCTGATGCTGTTCACGGTGCTGCCCGGTGGGCACTCGGTGAGCGACCTGTACTCCCGCCCGCTCGCCGACCAGGTCTCCCTGGGTGTCCTCGGGGTGGCTCTGGTCGCCGGGCTGGTCCACGTGCTCCGGAGCCGCCGGCGCAGACCCGATCCGATGCCCGGGCCCGCCCGGTGACATCGGCCCCCGTTCCCCGCGAGAGAAGGAAGAACGTGCGCATCCTGGTCGTCACGCCGACCTACAACGAGGCGGAGAACGTGCGTCAGCACGTCGAGGCCGTGCTCGCCCGGCCGGCCCGGCCCGACGTCCTCGTCGTGGACGACGGGTCCCCCGACGGCACCGCGGACATCGTGCGCGCCCTCGCGGAGGAGCACCCCGGCCGCGTCCACCTGCTGGAGCGCTCGGGGAAACAGGGCCTGGGCACCGCCTACGTCGCCGGCTTCCGGTGGGCGCTGGCCGAGGAGCGCTTCGACGTCATCGTGCAGATGGACGTCGACGGCTCGCACGACCCGCGCTCGATCGACGACCTGCTGGCGGCGATCGCCGACGCCGATCTGGTCCTGGGCTCGCGCTACGTGCCGGGGGGAGCGGTGGCGAACTGGCCGTGGAGCCGGCGCACCGTCTCCTGGGTCGGCAACCTCTACGCCCGGACCGTGCTCCGCACGAGGACCCGCGACTTGACCGGCGGCTTCAAGGCGTGGCGGACCGAGCTGCTGGCCCGGCTGGACGTCGACTCCTTCGCCGCCAACGGCTACGGCTACCAGATCGAGACCACCTACCGCGCGCTGCAGGCGGGTGCGCGGATCGTCGAGGTGCCCATCACCTTCCGCGACCGGGAGCTCGGTGAGTCCAAGATGAACACGGGCATCGCCGTGGAGGCGGTGTCGGCCGTCTGGCGCATCCGCCTCAACCCGGCGCCGTCGGCGCGTCCCGCCGGATCGGCGGGTTCCGGGGACGACGCGGCCGGGCGCGGCTGACACCACCTCCGCCCCCGGACGGGGCTGGCACCCTTCCGCCCCTCGGGCGGGGACAATGGCCGACGACGCCCGTTCCAACCCGGAGAGGACCCATGACCCGCATCGTCATCATCGGCGGCGGACCGGCCGGCTACGAGGCCGCGCTGGTCGCAGCCCAGCTCGGTGCGCAGGTCACCGTCGTCGAACGCGACGGCATCGGCGGCGCCAGCGTGCTGACCGACTGCGTCCCGTCCAAGACCCTCATCGCCGCCGCGGGCGCCATGACCTCGGTCCACGACTCCGCCGTCCTCGGCGTGCACGGTGCCGAGCCCGCCGCCGTCGGACTGGACCTCGCCGCGGTCAACCAGCGCGTCAAGGGCCTGGCCGTGGCCCAGTCCGCCGACATCCACTCCCGGCTGGCCGCCGAGGGCGTCCGCATCGTGAGCGGGCACGGCCGGCTCTCCGATGCGATGCGCGGCCTCGCCGCGCACCGTGTGCAGGTCCTCGACGCCGCGGGCGAGGTGACCGAGGAGCTCGAGGGCGACGTCGTCCTCATCGCGACCGGGGCCGACCCCCGCGTGCTCCCGGGCGCCGAGCCCGACCACGAGCGCGTCCTCGACTGGCGCGACGTCTACGACCTCGTCGAGATGCCCGAGCACCTCGTCGTCGTCGGGTCGGGTGTCACCGGCGCGGAGTTCGCCTCCGGGTACCTGGAGGCCGGCGTGCCGGTCACCCTCGTCTCCTCCCGCGACCGGGTGCTGCCCGGCGAGGACTCCGACGCCGCCGAGGTGCTGGAGGAGGTCTTCCAGTCCCGGGGCGGCCGGCTCGAGCGCGGCCGGGCGGCCGGTGTGCGCCGCACCGACAAGGGCGTGGTCGTCGAGCTGACCGACGGGCGCACCGTCGAGGGCTCGCACGCCCTGATGACCGTGGGCACCGTCCCCAACACCGGCGGGCTCAACCTGGGCAACTGCGGGGTGGAGCTCACCGAGGCCGGGCACGTCGTCGTGGACCGCGTCTCGCGGACCTCGGTGCCCGGCGTCTACGCCGCGGGCGACGTCACCGGTGTCTTCCAGCTCGCCTCGGTGGCGGCCATGCAGGGTCGCATCGCCATGTGGCACGCCCTCGGCGAGGCGGTCATGCCGATCAAGCTCAAGACGGTGGCGGCCAACGTGTTCACCCACCCGGAGATCGCGACCGTCGGGGTGCAGGAGCAGAGCCTGCCCGAGTACACCGACGTGGACGTCGTCCGGTTGCCGCTGGCCACGAACGCGCGCGCCAAGATGAGCGACCTGCGGGACGGCTTCGTGAAGCTGTTCGCCCGCCGCTCGACCGGCGTGATCATGGGCGGGGTCGTCGTGGCGCCGGGCGCGTCGGAGCTGATCCTGCCGATCGCGCTGGCGGTCACCAAGGGGCTGACGGTCGCGGACCTCGCGCAGACGTTCGCGATCTACCCCTCGCTGTCCGGGTCGATCACCGAGGCCGGCCGACGGCTCATGGGGGCCGACCACCTGGCCTGAGCCGGGCGAGACCGGTGCGCCGCTCGGGGCGGATGTGACGGCTGCTCGGCTTCATTCCCGCGCACCGGTGCCGACGCGCGCGGAGCCCGCCGATGCAGGAGGGGATGTCTGCCGCCCCTGCTGTCCGCCGTTCCTCGTCCCTGCTGCGCGCGCTGGTCGTGGCCGGCGCCGTCGCCGTGGCGACGGCGGGCCCCGTGGCCGGCGTGGCCGCCGCCGAGGAGCCGGCCGGCACGTCCGTCGTCGGCCGGCTCGTGCAGGCGTGGGCGGAGCCGGAGCCCGAGGAGGGGCACGCCGCCCACGGCGAGACCGCGGCCCCGCTCAGCTGGGTGGAGACCGCCGACGGGGCGGTGCGCGTCCCGACCGAGGACCTTCCGGGGGTCCCGACCGGCGCGACCGTGGAGCTCACCGTCGGCGGGCAGGTGCGCGACGAGGGCGCCGAGGAGCACGGGCTCGACCCGGCGCAGGAGGTGCTCAGCACCGACTCGGTCACCCCGGCGAGGACCGTGGCACCGCTGCGGGGCCGCGTCACCAACCAGATCACCGTCGTCCTCGTCGCGCCGGCGGGCACCCGCCCCGATGCCGGGGTGGCGGCCGGTGACGTCGCGCGGATGGTCGACGGCACGGTGGCGGACTTCTGGTCCGAGCAGACCGCCGGTGCCGTCCGGTTCGGGGTGGCCGCGAGCCACGGGTGGATCAGCACCGCCGCCGGGTGCGCCGAGCCGACGGCCCTGTGGGACGAGGTGGCGGACGCCGTCGACTTCGAGGCCGGCCCCGGCAAGCACCTGATGCTCCACCTGAGCAGCGCGACGGCGACCCAGCCCGGCTGCTCCTACGCCCTCGCCGAAGTGGGGGCGGGGCCCGGATCGGGCGGCCGGCTCTACGTCCGCGACACCCTGCCGTCGGTCATCGCGCACGAGCTGGGCCACAACCTGGGGCTGGGCCACTCCTCGGGCCTGCAGTGCGACGAGACGGTCGAGAGCGGCAGCTGCCGCACGACCGGCTACCGGGACTTCTACGACGTCATGGGCGCCTCCTGGCGGCAGCTGGGCTCGCTCAGCGCCCCTCAGGCGGCACAGCTCGGCGTCCTGCCGGCCGCCGCACTGCTCGACCGGGACGTGCACGACGCCCCCGCCTCGGCCGTCCTCACTCCGGCGGGCACCCGCACCGGCACCCGCGCGCTCCGTCTCACCGACGCCGAGGGCACCGCCTACTGGCTGGAGTACCGCACGGCGACCGGGGCCGACGCCTGGCTGGGCCGTCCCGCCGAGAACCGGTACGCCCTGCAGACCGGTGTCCTGCTGCGCCGTGCGTCGGAGTTCCCCGACACCACGGTGCTGCTCGACGGCACTCCGTCGCCCACCGAGGGCTGGGCCGGCGACCTGCAGGCCGCACTGCCCGTCGGCGTGCCCGTGACGCTCTCCGGCGGGGACTTCACCGTCACGGTCCGGTCGCTGACCGCCGGCCGGGCCACGCTCGACGTGGTGCCGACTGCGACGCCGACGACGGCGCCCGCCCGTCCCGCCCCCCGCGAGGAGGGCACGGGACAGCTGGTGGCGGGCGCGGGCGACTCCGCCGCGGCCGTCGCAGCGGCACGGGTCCCGGCCGCTCCGGACGCCACGGTGGAGGACGTTCCGGCGGTGACGCTCCGGGCGCCGGCCCTGCCGACGGCTGCTGCCGCGGCCGCTGCCGCTCCCGCACCCGCGCTGGACCCGGCGGCCGGGTGGACGTCGACCGGCAGCCTGTGCGTGGCCCTGTCCGTCGCCGGGCTGGCCGGCATCGCGCTGCTGGTCCTGCGGCGGTTCCGCCGGCTGCCGACCCGCTGACGCGTGAGACGACGGAGGCCGGACCCGCTCAGCGGGTCCGGCCTCCGGTGCGCTCGGGGACTACTCGGCGTCGGCGATGGTGCAGATGACCGCACCGCTGGTCACCGAGGCGCCCACCTCGGCCGACAGGCCGGTGACGGTGCCGGCCTTGTGCGCGGTGATCGGCTGCTCCATCTTCATCGCCTCGAGGACGACCACCAGGTCGCCGGCCGCGACGGTGGCGCCGTCCTCCACCGCCACCTTGACGATCGTGCCCTGCATGGGCGAGGCGAGGGAGTCGCCGGAGGCGCCCGAACCACCACCGCCGCCGCCGCGCTTGCGCGGCTTGGCGGGGGCGCCGGAGGCCGCGCCGCCGCCACCGGCGGCCAGGCCGGCGGGCAGCGACACCTCGAGCCGGCGGCCGCCGACCTCGACGACGACGGTCTGGCGCGGGGCCTGCTCGTCGGGCTCACCCGGCGCGGCGGCGTAGGGCGGGACCTGGTTGTCCCACTCGGTCTCGATCCAGCGCGTGTGCACGGTGAACGGCTCGCTGGTGAACGCCTCGTCGCGGACCACGGCGCGGTGGAACGGGATGACCGTGGGCATGCCCTCGACGACCAGCTCGTCCAGCGCGCGGCGGGCCCGCTGCAGGGCCTCCTCGCGGGTGGCGCCGGTGACGATCAGCTTGGCGAGCATCGAGTCGAACGCGCCGGCGACCTCGCCGCCGGTCTCGACGCCGGAGTCCCAGCGGACGCCGGGCCCCTGCGGGATCTCCAGCCGCTCCACCGGGCCCGGGGCGGGCATGAAGTTGCGGCCGGCGTCCTCGGCGTTGATCCGGAACTCGATGCTGTGGCCGCGGGGCGTCGGGTCCTCGGTGATCTCCAGCGGCAGGCCCTCGGCGATGCGGAACTGCTGGCGCACCAGGTCCAGGCCACTGGTCTCCTCCGAGACCGGGTGCTCGACCTGCAGGCGGGTGTTGACCTCGAGGAAGGAGATCGAGCCGTCCACACCGACCAGGTACTCGACGGTGCCGGCGCCGTGGTACCCGGCCCCCTTGCAGATGGCCTTGGCCGACTCGTGGATCCGGGCCCGCTGGTCGTCGGTGAGGAACGGCGCCGGGGCCTCCTCGACCAGCTTCTGGTTGCGCCGCTGCAGCGAGCAGTCGCGGGTGCCGACGACGATCACGTTGCCGTGCGTGTCGGCCAGCACCTGGGCCTCGACGTGCCGCGGCTTGTCGAGGAACCGCTCGACGAAGCACTCGCCCCGGCCGAAGGCCGAGACGGCCTCGCGGACGGCGGAGTCGAACAGCTCGGGGATCTCCTCGATGGTGCGGGCGACCTTGAGGCCACGACCACCACCGCCGAACGCGGCCTTGATGGCGACGGGGAGGCCGTGTTCCTTCGCGAACGCGACGACCTCGTCGGCGCCGCCGACCGGGTCCTTGGTGCCGGGCACCAGCGGCGCGCCGGCCTTCATCGCGATGTGACGGGCGGCGACCTTGTCACCGAGATCGATGATCGCCTGCGGCGACGGGCCGATCCAGGTGAGCCCGGCGTCGATCACGGCCTGGGCGAAGTCGGCGTTCTCCGAGAGGAACCCGTAGCCGGGGTGGATCGCGTCGGCGCCGGACTGCTTGGCGGCGTCCAGGATCTTGTCGATCACCAGGTAGGAGTCGCCGGGGGTGGTGCCGCCCAGCGCGAACGCCTCGTCCGCGACGCGCACGTGCAGCGCGTCCCGGTCCGGCTCGGCGTACACGGCCACGCTGGTGAGACCGGCGTCCTTGCACGCTCGCGCCACTCGCACGGCGATCTCACCGCGGTTGGCGATCAGGACCTTCTGCACCGGGGCTCTCCTTCTCAGTCGACCGCACGGAGATTAGCCAGGCTCCCCGAGCTCGGCGCGACAGGGTGGCCCGTCCGGGAGACGCCGGGGAGCGGGCCGGTCAGCCGCCGCAGTCGATCTCGAGCTCCGCCGACCCCGCGGGCTGGCCGTCCTGGCTCATGTCGGCCGACAGCGAGAGGTGGGAGCCCGCGACCTCGTAGCGGCCGGTGGCCAGGTCGGAGGTCGCCGTGAGGCCGTCGTCGTCCAGGGCGATCCGCGCGCCGCCGGGGGTGACGGTGAGGACGATGCGGGCGGTGTCGGCCGAGCCCTCGATGCGGGTGGTCGACCCCTCGGAGGAGCACTGCCCGGTGAAGGGGGCCCGCAGCTCCCCGAGCCCGGAGTAGACCAGCACCGCCGTGCCGCTGGCCGGGCCGGCGGGGAGCGACCCCAGGGCCTCGGCCTCCGCCGTCCCGGCGAGGTCTCCCGGACCCGCCGCGGGAGCGGACGGGGACGTCGGGGCCGGCGGGGTCGACGACGACGGGGAGTTCGACGACGGCGACCCGGCGGCGTCCGCGCCGGCCCCCGCGCCGGTCTCCGCACCGTCGTCCGTGCACCCGGCGGCGCCCAGGAGCAGCAGCGCCGCCGCGACGACCGGGCCCGGGGACCTCACGGAGCGGGCTCCGCGTCCGGCACCGTCAGGCTGCCGCCCTGGAAGTCCATGCGCGTGCCACCGGCGACCGGGTAGGCGTCGCTGACGGGATAGCCGAGCGGCCCGCGTTGGTAGTCCTGGGCCTGGTAGCGGGCGTGCAGCTCGCCGGTCAGCGCGTGCGCGCCCCGGCCCGGCGACCAGAACACCGACCCGCCCTCGAAGTGGGTGACGGCCCCGCCCGGCAGGCCGATCTCGTCGGTGCGGGGGTAGCCGAGCGCGCCGGCCTGCTCCCCGTGGGCCCGGTAGGCCGTGAGTATCGAGCCGACCACCCAGTGCCCCCCGGTTCGGGGTGACCAGTAGATGGAACCGCCCTGGAAGCGGCTGAGAGCTCCGCCGTCGGGGAGCGCGACCTCGTCGCTGGTGGGGTAGCGCAGCCGGCCGTTCTCCGCGCGCTGGGCGCGGTAGGCCTCGAGGATGCCGCCGGTGACCGAGTGCGCGCCCGTCCCGGGTGACCAGTAGATGTAGCCGCCCTGGAAGCGGCTCACTGCACCGCCGCGCAGCCGGATCTCGTTGCTCGTGGGGTAGCCCAGCCGGCCGGTCTCCCAGCGATGGGCGCCGTAGGCCTTGAGGATCTCGCCCCACACCGCACGGGGGCCCGTGGCGGGCGACCAGTAGACGGAGCCGCCCTGGAAGCGGTTCAGGGCGCCGCCGGGCAGCCGGATCTCGTCGCTGGTCGGGGATCCCAGCCGGCCGGACGCACCGCCCATCCAGCGCCACAGGTCGGCGATGCGCCCCTGGACGCGCGAGACCACGCCCTCGGGGAACATCGCACGCACGGCGGCGCTGATCGACCCCTCGATGTGGCCGCCGCCCCGCGTGGAGGGCTCGCGGGTGAGCACGACGACGATGAAGCGGCTGTCCGGGCCGGCGAAGCCGGTGGAGTGGCGGTAGATGCTGCCGTTGACGCAGCACATCCAGCCCTGCTTCTGGGCGATGACCTGCTCGCGGGGGAGGCCGTCGTGCAGCCCGAAGAACTGCCGCCCGCCGTCGCCCTGGGCGGTGGAGCGGCGCATCTGCTGGACGATCCAGTCGCGGGACCGCGGGGACAGGCCCGCCGAGCCGTCCGTCATGCGCCGGTAGAAGACCACCATGTCGTGTGCGGTGATCAGGGTGTTGCCCCAGTAGCGGACGTTCGAGGTCACCCGGGTCTCGGTCAGTCCGTAGCGGGCGATGACGTCGCGGACGATGGCGTTCCCGCCGAACCTGCCCCAGAACCGGTTGGCCGGCGCGTTGTCGGAGTGCCGCAGCATCCGCGCCATGTCGGCGTAGTCCTTGCCGGAGAACCGGATCTGGCCGAGGTCGCGCCGGTGCAGCAGGTGCTCGGCGATGAACACCTTCATCACCGACGCCGACTCGATCCGGGTGTGCGCGGCGCGGCCGTTGTCGCGGTACACGCCCGTGACCCGGTCGAGCATCGCGATCTCGATCGTCGTCCCGCGCGCAGCGGCGGCCTTGCTGCCCGCCGACACCCGGTCCTGCCAGGAATCGGCCCGCGCGATCCCGCCGCCCGGCAGCAGGAGCGCGAGCCCCACGGACGCGGTGACGAGCATGCGCATCCAGCGCTTGGACATGCGGAGACCCCCCGGTTAGGGGAGCCACTGTCGCACAGGAACCGGTCGGTTCCGTGTCGGATGTGACGTCAGCGTCGCCAGAGGTCGGTGATGGCCAGACCGCGCTTGCCGAGCTGCGTCCGCAGCACCGTGAGGGACAGGCCGACGACCGCCGCCGGGTCGCCCTCGACCCGGCGCACGAACGGTGCCCCGAGACCGTCGAGGGTGAACGCGCCGGCCACCGCCAGCGGTTCGCCGGTGGCGAGGTAGGCCTCGATCTCGGGCTGGGTCGGCTCGGCGAAGTACACGACGGTCGAGGCGACGGCGATGTCCCGGCTGGCGATGCCGCCGTCCTTCACGTCGAACAGGGCCTGGCCGGTGTGCAGCACGCCGGAGCGGCCGGCCATCCGGCGCCAGCGGTCGCGGGCGTCGGCGGCGTCGACCGGCTTGCCCATGGGTTTGCCGCCGAACTCGAGTAGCGAATCCGCGCCGATCACCAGCGCGTCGGTCTCCCGCTTGGCCACGGCGGCGGCCTTGGTCGCCGCGAGCAGCGCGACCTGTTCGGCCACCCGCGGAGCGGAGTAGGCCGACTCGTCGACGTCGCTCACCACGACCTCGGGCGCCAGCCCGGCCTGGCGCAGCAGCGAGAGGCGGGCCGGGGACGCCGAGGCGAGCACGAGCCTGCGGTCCACGGTCACGCCGGGCCCCCGGCCGCGCGCCAGCCGCCCGGGCCGGTCCGCAGGGTGGCGCGGTGGCTGCGCCCGTACGACGCCCAGGCGCCCACCGGTGTGGGCCGGCGGCGTTCGCGGCGCTGCGAGAGGGCGGCCACGACGACGGTGAGCGCCGCGAGCTCCTCGGTGGACGGTTCTCCCTTGACGACGCGCAGGAGGGGAGTCGCTGGCGCGGTCTGCTCGGCCCCCTCGCTCACAGCGGGATGTTCCCGTGCTTCTTGGGCGGCAGGTTCTGGCGCTTGTTGGCCAGCACGCGCAGCGCCTTGGTCACCTGCACCCGGGTGTGCGAGGGCGGGATGACCGCGTCCACGTACCCGCGGTCGGCGGCGATGTAGGGGTTGGCGAGGGTGTCCTCGTACTCCGCGATCAGCTCGGCGCGACGGGTGTCGGGGTCCTCGGCCTGGGCGAGCTCCTTGCGGTACAGGATCCCGACCGCACCCTGCGCGCCGACGACGGCGATCTGCGCCGACGGCCAGGCCAGGTTCACGTCGGCCCCCAGGTGCTTGGAGCCCATCACGTCGTAGGCGCCGCCGTAGGCCTTGCGGGTGATGACGGTGACCAGCGGGACGGTGGCCTCGGCGTAGGCGTAGATCAGCTTGGCGCCGCGCCGGATGATGCCCTCCCACTCCTGCGAGGTGCCCGGGAGGAAGCCGGGGACGTCGACGAAGGTCAGCACCGGGATGTTGAAGGCGTCGCAGGTGCGCACGAAGCGGGCGGCCTTCTCGCTGGCGTCGATGTCGAGCGTGCCGGCGAACTGGGTGGGCTGGTTGGCCACGACGCCGACCGGGCGCCCCTCGACCCGGCCGAAGCCGATGAGCAGGTTCGGGGCGAACAGCGGCTGCACCTCGAGGAACTCGCCGTCGTCGAGCACGTGCTCGATGACGGTGTGCATGTCGTAGGGCGTGTTCGCCGAGTCGGGGATGAAGGTGTCGAGCTCGAGGTCCTCGTCGGTCAGCGCGTCCGGCAGGACCGTCTCGACCGGGGGCACGTCCAGTGCGGGCAGCGGGTCGAGGTTGTTGCTCGGCAGGTAGGACAGCAGCGCCTTGACGTAGTCGAGCGCGTCGGCCTCGTCCTCGGCCAGGTAGTGCGCGACACCGGACTTGGTGTTGTGCGTCCGCGCGCCGCCCAGCTCCTCCAGCGAGACGTCCTCGCCGGTCACGGTCTTCACGACGTCGGGGCCGGTGATGAACATCTGGCTGGTCTTGTCGACCATCACGATGAAGTCGGTGAGCGCGGGGGAGTAGACGTGCCCACCGGCGGCCGGGCCCATCACCAGCGAGATCTGCGGGATGACGCCGGAGGCGTGCACGTTGCGCTGGAAGATCTCGCCGTAGAGGCCGAGGGAGACCACGCCCTCCTGGATGCGCGCGCCGCCGCCCTCGTTGATGCCGACGACGGGGCAGCCGTTCTTGATGGCGAAGTCCTGGACCTTGACGATCTTCTCGCCGTAGACCTCACCGAGGCTGCCGCCGAAGACGGTGACGTCCTGGGAGAAGATCGCGACCGGCCGGCCGTCGACGGTGCCGTAGCCGGTGACGACGCCGTCGCCGAAGGGGCGCTTGGCGTCCATGCCGAAGTTGGTGGACCGGTGGCGGGCGAACTCGTCGAACTCGGTGAACGAACCCGGGTCCAGCAGCGCCTCGATGCGCTCGCGGGCGGTCATCTTGCCGGCCGCGTGCTGCTTCTCGACCGCGCGCTCGGACCCGGCGTGCTGCGCCTCCTGGGCGCGCCGCTCGAAGTCGGCCAGCTTGCCGGCGGTGGTGTGGATGTCGATGTCCTCGGGGATCTGCTCCCCGGCGTTCTCGAGTTCAGCCGCGCTCACGTTTCCTCCTCGCTGACGCACGTCGGCCGCAGGGGCGGGACGACGTGCACATCCGGCGACCGCACACGCCCGGCCACGGGTTACGTAGCGTAGGGGAGTGCCCGACGACTCCTCACCCCGATGGTCGGATCTCGGCCGTCCGCCGCTCGACGGCGCCGCGCTGCAGGCCGCGCTCGTCCGCGACAGCGCGCTCTGGCGGACGCTCGAGGTGGTCCCGGAAGCCGGCTCGACCAACGCCGACCTGATCGCGGCCGCCGGGCGCGACGCCCCCGAGGGTGCGGTGCTCGTCGCGGAGCACCAGGTCGCCGGGCGCGGTCGTCTGGACCGCGTCTGGACCTCCCCGCCCCGGGCCGGCCTCACCGTCTCGGTGCTCCTGCGCCCCGACGTCCCCGCCGCGCGGCGCGGCTGGCTGCCGCTGCTGACCGGCGTGGCGCTGGCCGAGGCGGTGGGGGAGTCGACCGGTGTGCTCGCCTCGGTGAAGTGGCCCAACGACCTGCTGGCCCGCGACGGTCGCAAGCTGGCCGGCATCCTGGCGGAGAGCTCGGGCAAGGCCGTCGTCGTCGGGACCGGCCTGAACGTCTCCACCACCGCGGCCGAGCTGCCGGACACCGGGACGTCGCTGGCCGAGGTCACCGGCGGCACGGTCGACCGCGGACCGGTGCTGCTGGCGTTCCTGCGCGCGCTGGAGCGGCGCTACCTGCGCTGGGTCGAGCACCTCGGCGACCCGGTGGCCTCCGGGCTGGCGACGGACTACCTGCGCTGGTCGTCGACGGTCGGTTCGGCGGTCCGGGTGCAGATGCCCGACGGGTCGGTCCTGGACGGCGTCGCGGAGGCGGTCGACTGGGACGGGCGGCTGGTGGTGCGCACCCCGGCCGGCACCGTGGAGCTGGCCAGCGGCGACGTGCAGCACGTCCGGACGCGATGACGACGTCGGCCTCCGGCCGACACCGCGGTGACATCGCGGTCCTCCGGACCGCACCGCGGCCAGGAGCCGTGACACCGCGATCCTCCGGATCGCACCGCGGCCAAGAGCCGTCCACCGGTGGGGCGGAGCGTGTCCCCTCACCCCTGCGGGACCCCTCCGGGCCTCACTCGGCGCGACACCGCGATCGGTAGCGCCGCTTCCGTGGGTGGCTCCGTCATCCTGGGTCGATGCCCTACCCGGACAAGCTGCTCACCGAGGACGAAGAGGTCGTCCGGCACCTGCACCCGCACTGGGTGACCGTGTTCTGGCCGGTCGTGCGCTTCCTGCTCATCGTGGGCGCCACGTCCTTCGGGGCGGCGATGATCCCCGACGGGCGGCAGCAGGGCATCTACCGCCTCATGCTCCTCGCGGTCGCCGTCCTCCTGCTGCTGGTCACCGTCGTCGTGCCGCTGGCGCGCTGGCGGACGACGCACTACGTCGTCACCACGCACCGGCTGCTGTTCCGCGAGGGCATCCTCGCCCGCCGCGGCCGCGACCTGGGCCTGGGCCGGATCACCGACGTCTCGTACACGCAGACGCTGTGGGAGCGGCTGATCAGCTCCGGCACGGTGACCATCGAGACGGCCGGCGACGGCGGCGCGACGGTGCTGCACCGGATCCCGGACAGCGACGGCGTCCAGCAGCTGCTCAACCACATGATCGAGGAGGACGCCGACCGCCGGGCGCAGGAGAGCGCGGGCTACATCCGCGACTCCGGCTACGTCCGCGACTCCAGCGACATCCGGGACCTGGGCTACATCCGGGACACCGGCGAGGACGACTGGGACGGCGACTGGCACGGCGCGCACGACGGCCACGGCGGCCGGCCGACCACGGTGCTCTGACCCGGGCGCAGCGCGTTGTGACGGTTCCGTCACGGCGCGCCTGGGCGGTTCTGTCGTACCCCCCGCTTACGTTCCGGCCATGCGGCTGCTGCACACCTCCGACTGGCACATCGGCCGGACGTTGCACGGCACCGACCTGCTCGCCGAGCAGGACGCCGTGCTCGGCGGGCTGGCCGCGGTGGTCACCGCCGAGGCGGTCGACCTGGTGGTCGTGGCCGGCGACATCTACGACCGGGCGGTCCCCTCCGCCGACGCGACCGCGGTGCTCGACCGGGTGGTCGCCCGGCTGCTCGCGGCCGGTGCGCAGGTGGTCCTCACCCCCGGCAACCACGACTCGGCCCGTCGGCTGGGCACCTTCTCCGGGCTGCTCTCCGCGGCCGGGCTCCACGTCCGCGCCGCGACGCCGGCCCTCGACGAGCCGGTGCTGCTGGCCGACGAGCACGGCGAGGTCGCCGTCTACGGCATCCCCTACCTGGAGCCGGAGGTGGCCCGCCACGAACTGGGCCTCGCCGGCCGGGGCGAGCCGGCGGTCCGCGGCGACGAGGGCGTGCTGACCGCGGCGATGGACCGCATCCGCGCCGACCTGTTCCTCCGTCCCGGCGTCCGGTCGGTGGTGCTCGCGCATGCGTTCGTGGGCGGGGGAGTCCCGACCGAGAGCGAGCGCGACATCTGCGTCGGCGGCGTGGACCTGGTGCCCGCCGGCGTGTTCGACGGCGTGGACTACGTGGCCCTGGGGCACCTGCACCGGCCGCAGACCCTCAGCCCACGGCTGCGCTACAGCGGCTCCCCGCTGGCGTACTCCTTCGGCGAGGCCGGGCAGCAGAAGCAGGCCTGGCTGGTCGAGCTCGGCGCCACGGGCCTCGGGGAGATCACCGCGGTGCCGTTGCCGGCGCCCCGCCGGCTCAGCGTGCTCACCGGCTCGCTCGCCGACCTGCTGGCCGCGCCGGAGCACGCCGCGGCGGAGGAGCACTTCGTCTCCGCGCGCCTCACCGACCCGGTCCGGCCGACCGATCCGATGCGGCAGCTGCGCGAGCGCTTCCCGTACTGCGTGCACCTGGAGTGGACCGGTGCGGGGGTGTCGGCCGACGGCCTCAGCTACCAGGACCGACTGCGCGGGCGCAGCGACCTGGAGGTGGCCGAGCAGTTCGTCGACCACGTCCGCGGCGCCGGTGCCACCGACGCCGAGCGGGAGCTCCTCGCCCGCGCCCTGACCGCCGCGGCCGGCGAGGACGCCGCGTGAGGGTCCACCAGCTCGCCCTGACCGCTTTCGGCCCCTTCGCCACCCGCGTCGACGTCGACCTGGACGACGTCGGCCGCGACGGCCTGTTCCTCCTCTGGGGGCCGACCGGCGCGGGGAAGACCACGCTGCTCGACGCCGTGGTCTTCGCCCTCTACGGCACCGTGCCGGGTGCCCGCGGCGAGGAGAAGCGGCTGCGCAGCGACCACGCCGCGGACGACGTGCGCACCGAGGTCGAGCTCGAGCTGACCCTCGGTGGCGAGCGGCTGCGGGTGACCCGCCGCCCCGAGCAGCAGCGCCCCAAACGCCGCGGCGAGGGGTGGACGACCGAGCAGGCCCGCCTCACCCTGCAACGCTGGTCCGGCGATGCGTGGGAACCGGTCAGCACGCGCATCGACGAGGGGTCGGAGTACCTCCGGGCGCGGCTGGGCCTCTCGGCCGAGCAGTTCTGCCAGGTGGTCCTCCTCCCGCAGGGCGACTTCGCCCGGTTCCTGCGCGCCGAGCCCGAGGACCGGGGGCGGTTGCTCCGCACGCTGTTCGACGTCGGCCGCTTCGCCCGCGTCGAGGACTGGCTCGCGGCGGAGCGGACCGCGGCCCGCGAGGAGCTGGACCGGATCCGCGCGCGCACGGGCACGCTGGTCTCGCTCGTGGCCCAGGCCGCCGACGTCACCGTCCCCGAGGAGTTCGCCCCCGAGCTGGTGGGCGCCGCCCCGGGATCGCCGGTCACCTCCTGGGTGCGCCGCATCCGGGCGCAGGCCGCGGACGCGGCGGCGCTGGCCGAGACCGCCGCCGAGGCAGCGGGCGAACGGGCGCGTGCGCAGGAGGCGGCGCTCACCGAGGCGCGGGCGCAGGAGGAGTGCCACGCCCGCCGGGACCGCGCCCGAGCAGAGCTCGCCCGGCTCGATGCGGCGGCGCCCGAGCTCGAGCCGCTGCGCGCCCAGGTGGACGCCGCCCGCCGCGCCGAGCCGGTCCGCGACGTCCTCGAGGCCGCGGGCCGCGCCGGACTCGAGGCCGAGCGGGCCACGGCCGCGCTCGCCGCCGCCCGTGACGCCTGGGCGGAGGTCGGCGCCGGCCGGGAGCCGGACGCGCTGCTGGCCCGGGCGCTCCGCGACGAGGCAGCCGCCCTGCGGGCGCTGCTGCCGGAGGTGGCGCGCGCCGCCCGGCTGGACGGCGAGCTGGCGGCGGCCCGGCGTTCGGTGGCGGAGCTCGCTGCCCGGTGCGCCGCCGCCGAACGGGCGATGGCCGGGTGGCCGGCACGCATCGTGCAGCAGGAGGAGGCGGTGGACGCCGCCGCGTCGGCCGCCGCCCGGCTGCCCGGCCTGGCCGCCGCCGTGGAGCACCGGCGGACGGCGCTCGCGGCGGCCCGCCGCGCGGTCGCGCTGGAGACGGCGCTGACCGGAGAGCGCGCGGCGGCCGACGCCGCGCGCGCGGCCTGGCTGGACGCCCGCGAGCGCTGGAACGACCTGCGCACGCAGCGGCTCGACGGCATGGCCGCGGAACTCGCCGCCGCGCTCTCCCCGGGGTCCGCCTGCGGGGTGTGCGGATCCCTCGACCACCCCGCGCCCGCCCAGCCCGGAGGGCCGCTCGTCACCCGCGCCGAGGAGGACGCCGCCCGCCTCGCGGCCGAGCAGGCCGAGACGCGCTGGACCGATGCCCGCGAGGCCTGCACGGCCACCGAGCGCGAGCTGGCCGCCACCAGGGCGCAGGCCGGCACCGAGCCGCTGCCGGACCAGGAGACCGGCCTCGCCGGGCTGGTCGCGGAACAGGAGGCGGCGCAGGCCCTGGCCGCCGGGCTGGAGACCGCCCGCGGGGCCCTCGACCGGTCGCGCGCGCAGCGGGAGGCGGAGGCCGCCGCGCTCGCGGCCGACCGGGAGGAGGCCGGCCGTCAGGAGGCCGCCGTCGCCGCACTGGACACGGCGCTGGCCGAGGTGACCGGGCAGCTGTCGGCGGCCCGCGGCGAGGACGCCGACCTGCCCGCGCGCATCGCCCGGCTCACCGCCGAGGCCGAACGCTGCGAGGCGCAGGTGGAGGCCGCCGCCGCCGAGGCACGGGCCCGGCTGGCGGAGCACGCGGCGCTGGCGGTCGCGCTCGCCCGCGTGGAGGCGGCCGGGTTCGCCGATCCCGGCGCGGCCGCGCAGGCCCTGCTCCCGCCGGGCCGCGCCGCCGAGCTGAGCCGGCAGGTCGAGGAGCACGACCGGGCACGCGCCGTCGTCGCCGGCGTCCTGGCCGAGCCGCAGCTGGCCGATCTCGGCGACCGTCCCGACATCGAGGGCCTGGCCGCTGCCTGCCGGTCGGCGACGGCCGACCGGGAGTCCGCCGTGGCCGTGCAGCAGCACGCGAACCGCCGGGTCACCCGGCTCGACGAGCTCGCCGGTGAGCTCACCGCGGTCGCGGTCGAGCTCGACGAGCAGCGCGCCCTGACCGAGCGGGTCACGGCGCTCGCCGACCTCGCCACCGGCCGCGGCGCCAACCGGCTGAAGATGCGCCTGCAGTCCTTCGTGCTGGCCGCGCGCCTCGAGCAGGTCTCCGAGGTCGCCAGCCGCCGGCTCCAGGACATGTCCGGCGGCCGCTACACGTTCCTGCACAGCGACGCCCAGGGCCGCCACGGCGCCCGCGGCGGCCTCGGACTGGAGGTGCTCGACGAGTACACCGGCACCCGGCGGCCCACCAAGACGCTGTCCGGCGGGGAGAGCTTCATGGCGTCGCTCGCGCTCGCGCTCGGTCTCGCCGACGTGGTCACCGCGGAGAGCGGCGGCGTGCAGATCGACAGCCTCTTCGTCGACGAGGGGTTCGGGACGCTCGACCCGCAGGCGCTCGACGCGGTGATGAACGTGCTCGACGAGCTGCGCCGGGGCGGGCGGACCGTCGGCGTCATCAGCCACGTGGAGGAGCTGCGGACGCGCATCACCAGCCGCCTGGAGGTCGTCCCCGGCCGGAACGGCTCCCGGCTCGCGGGCTGAGCGGGGTGTCCGGGCTCGGGGGCGACGGAGGTCAGACGGACCCGCGGGTCACCGCCGGGACCGCGCCGCCGCCGTCGGCCGATGCCGGAGGCGGCGGGTCGCCGGCGAGCGAGGTGTCCGGCCGCGGGTCCGTGACCGCGACGGCGGCCGGAGGGATGACCGCGGGGAAGACCCAGCGCCGGTAGGCCAGGTAGCGCAGCACGCTGTTGAGCCCGATCGAGGCGATGTTGGCCGCCTGGATGATCAGCAGGCTCTCCTGGTCCAGCGGGTACCGCACGAACCAGATGATGGCCGCGCCCAGCACCAGGGTGCCCGCGTTGATGAGCGCGAACAGGGCGAACGAGCGGCGGATGGTGGTCTTGTCCCGGTGCGCGAAGGCCCAGTTCCGGTGCCCCAGGAACGCCACGCACATCGAGACCAGCGTGGCCAGCGTCTTGGACGTGACGGCGCCGACGTCGAGGTGTCCGTACAGCAGCTGGAACAGGCCGATGTCCACCACGAAGGCGATTCCGCCGACGATCCCGAAGGCGCTGAGCTCCTTGAGCCGACGGCGCGCCCGTTTCCCGATCAGGGCGGATCGACCGCGGGGGGAAGGCACCCGGCCGATTCTAGGCATCAGGGTCCCGGTTCGCGGCCCGCTAGGCTCGTCGCGCCATGTCAGGTCCTTCGCCCCTCTCCGCCGTCACGGGTCTGCCCGTCGTGGCGATGGTCGGCGGCGGGCAGCTCGCCCGCATGACGCACCAGGCCGCGATCGCCCTGGGCCAGTCGCTGCGGGTGCTCTCCGCCGGGCCCGAGGAGTCCGCCGCGCTGGTGACGGCGGACGTGCGGATCGGTGACCACCGCGACCTGGATGCCCTGCGGGAACTCGTCGACGGCGCCACCGTGCTCACCTTCGACCACGAGCACGTGCCCACCGAGCACCTGCGGGCCCTGGAGCTGGCCGGCCACCGCGTGGCCCCGGGCCCGGCGGCCCTCGTGCACGCCCAGGACAAGCTGGTGCTGCGTGCGGCGCTGGCCGACGCGGGTGAGCCCCAGCCGCCGTGGGCCCGGGTCACCGGCGCCGACGACGTGGCCGCCTTCGCCGCCCGGCACGGCTGGCCGGTGATCCTCAAGACCCCGCGCGGGGGCTACGACGGCAAGGGCGTCTTCGTGGTGGAGGACGCCGCGGCGGCCGCCGAGCTGGTCGAGCGGCACGGGCCGCTGCTGGCCGAGCAGAAGGTGCCGATGCGCCGCGAGCTCTCCGCACAGGTGGCCCGCTCGCCGTTCGGCCAGGTCGCGGTCTGGCCGGTGGTCGAGACGGTGCAGCGTGACGGCGTCTGCGCCGAGGTGCTGGCCCCCGCGCCCGGACTGTCCGAGGAGCTGGCGACGGCGGCCCAGGAACTGGCCGTGCGCATCGCCGACCGCCTCGGCGTGGTCGGGATGCTAGCCGTCGAGCTGTTCGAGACCGCGGACGGCGTGCTGGTCAACGAGTTGGCCATGCGGCCGCACAACTCCGGTCACTGGACCATCGAGGGTGCGCGCACCAGCCAGTTCGAGCAGCACCTGCGCGCCGTCCTCGACTACCCGCTGGGATCCACGGCCATGACCGCCCCCGTCGCGGTGATGGCCAACGTGCTGGGTGGCGCGGCGTCGTCGCCGGACTGGACCGGTCCCGGCCTGGACGAGCGCATCCACCACCTGATGGCGCACTGGCCCGACGTGAAACTGCACTGGTACGGCAAGACGCAGCGGCCCGGCCGCAAGCTCGGCCACCTCACCGCCCTCGGCGACGACGTCACCGAGGTCCGTGCCCGCGCGGTGGCGGCCGCCCGGTACCTCGCCGACGGCGTCGTCGACCCGGCTTTCGCCTTCGCGCACGACCCCGAGCACTGAGGAGCAGGGCATGAGCGACCCGGTCGTCGGCATCGTGATGGGCAGCGACTCGGACTGGCCGGTGATGGAACCCGCCGCCCGGGCGCTGGAGGAGTTCGGCGTCCCCTACGAGGCGCACGTCCTCTCCGCGCACCGGACGCCGCGCCGGATGCTGGACTACGCGGAGGCCGCGGCCGGCCGGGGCCTCCGGGTCGTCATCGCCGGCGCCGGGGGAGCGGCCCACCTGCCCGGCATGGTCGCCGCCGCGACACCGCTGCCCGTCATCGGCGTCCCCCGGCCGCTGGACCGGCTCGACGGGCTGGACAGCCTGCTGTCGATCGTGCAGATGCCGGCGGGGGTGCCCGTGGCGACGGTGAGCATCGGCGGCGGGCGCAACGCGGGCCTGCTCGCCGTCCGCATCCTCGCCGCCGGCGACGCGGAGCTGCTGGCCGCGGTGTCCCGCTTCCAGGCCGATCTGGCCGAGTCCGTCGTCGCCCGGGACCTCACCCTCCAGGAGCGGCTCGCTTCCGAGCGATAGTCGGGCGTCCTACGATCTACTCGTGGGTAACAACGCCGCCGGGCTCTACGCGCTGACCGAGGAACACGACGCGATCCGCGAGGCGGTGCGCGACATCGCCGAGCGCGAGATCGCGCCCTTCGCCGCCGAGGTGGACGCCGACGCGCGCTTCCCGGCCGAGGCGCAGAAGGCGCTCACCGCGGCCGGCTTCCACGCCACGCACGTCCCCGAGGAGTACGGCGGCGAGGGTGCCGACGCGATCGCGACCTGCATCGTGATCGAGGAGGTGGCGCGGGTGGACGTCAGCGCCTCGCTCATCCCGGCGGTGAACAAGCTCGGCTCGATGCCGATCATCCTGTCCGCGTCGGACGAGGTGAAGCGGAAGGTCCTGCCGTCGGTCGCCTCCGGCGAGGCGATGATCAGCTACGGCCTCTCCGAGCGCGAGGCCGGCTCGGACGCGGCCGCCATGAAGACCCGGGCGCGGCTCGAGGGCGACACCTGGGTGCTGAACGGCACCAAGGCCTGGATCACCAACGCCGGCATCTCCGAGTGGTACACGGTCATGGCGGTCACCGACCCGGAGAAGGGTGCCAACGGCATCTCCGCCTTCGCCGTCCACCGCGACGACCCCGGCTTCGCCGTCGGCCCCAAGGAACGCAAGATGGGGATCAAGGGCTCGCCCACCTGCGAGCTCTACTTCACCGACTGCACCATCCCGGCCGACCGGATCATCGGCGCGCCCGGCACGGGCTTCAAGACCGCGCTGCGGACGCTGGACTTCACCCGCCCGACGATCGGCGCGCAGGCCGTGGGCGTCGCGCAGGGCGCGCTCGACGCGGCGGTGGCCTACGTCAAGGAGCGCAGGCAGTTCGGCACCAGCATCGGCAGCTTCCAGGGCGTGCAGTTCATGCTCGCCGACATGGAGATGAAGATCGAGGCCGCCCGGCACCTCGTCTACGTCGCGGCCGCCGCCGGCGAGGCGGGCCGGCCCGACGTCACCCGCGTCTCGGCCTCGGCCAAGGCGTTCGCCTCCGACGTCGCCATGCAGGTGACCACCGACGCCGTCCAGCTGTTCGGCGGGGCCGGCTACACCCAGGACTTCCCGGTCGAGCGCATGATGCGCGACGCCAAGATCACCCAGATCTACGAGGGCACGAACCAGGTGCAGCGCATGGTGATCGCACGCAGCCTCCTGCGGTAGGCCGTCGGGCCCGCGCCTCGGCGCACCGGCAGCGCAGCGTCCCCGGGCAGGCCTCGCTCAGCCCTGGTTGCGCAGGTGCCCGGCCAGCGTCTCGGCGAATCCCTCCGCCACGGCGAGCTGCTCCTTCAGTGCGGTGACCCGGGCGGTGGCCGCCTCGTGGAACATCCGGAGCCTGTCGAGGAGCTGCCCCCGGTCGCCCTCGCCGGAGTCGAGGTCGGCCAGCAGGCTCAGCAGCTCCTGCATCTCCTCGAGCGTGAAGCCGAGCGGCTTCATGCGCTTGATGACCTCGAGGCGGGAGACGTCGTTCTCGCTGTACAGCCGGAAGCCACCCTCGGACCGGGCGGTCGGGATCACCAGGCCGTTCTCCTCGTAGAAGCGGATGGTCCGCAGGCTCAGACCGGTGCGTTCGGCGACCTGGCCGATCTGCATCAGCTCGCCGCGAGGGCTGCCGGTCACCCGCTCGTCGGCCCTGCCGCGGCGGCTGTCGGCACGGCCGTCGCCGAGCGCCGGTGCGGCCATCAGTGCCCACCCGCCAGCTGACCGGTGTGCCGGTCGAACCGGTCCGCCGAGTGACCCTGCAGCCCCACGATCTCGACGTCCTTGCCGCGGGTCGCGTACTTGTGCGTGATCGCGTCGAGCGCGGCGACGGTGGACGCATCCCAGACGTGCGCCCGCGACAGGTCGATGACGACGTTCTGCGGGTCCTCGGCGTACTCGAACTGCGTGTACAGGTCGTTGCTGGAGGCGAAGAACAGCGCGCCGTCCACTGCATAGCGCGCCGTGTCGCCCTCCACCACCCGCTCCACGTCGACGAGGTGGGCGATGCGCTGGGCGAACAGCACGCAGGCCACGAGCACGCCGACGCCGACGCCGATGGCCAGGTTGTGGGTGAGCAGCGTGACGGCGACGGTCGAGAGCATCACGGTCGTCTCGCTCTTGGGCATGCGGTGGATGGTCCGCAGGCTGTGCCAGTCGAAGGTCGCGATGGACACGAAGATCATCACCGCCACCAGGGCTGCCATCGGGATGATCGCGACGATGTCGCCCAGCGCGACGACGAGGACGAGCAGGAACGCGCCGGCGAGGAAGGTCGACAGCCGGGTGCGGGCGCCCGACGCCTTCACGTTGATCATCGTCTGACCGATCATCGCGCAGCCGCCCATGCCGCCGAAGAAGCCCGACGCCATGTTGGCCACGCCCTGGCCCCAGGACTCGCGGGTCTTGTCCGAGTGGGTGTCGGTGATGTCGTCGACGAGCTTGGCCGTCATCAGCGACTCCATCAGCCCGACGAAGGCCACGCCCAGCGCGAAGGGCGCGATGATGCTCAGCGTCTCGACGGTGAAGGGGACGTCGGGCAGGAGGAAGAACGGCAGGCTGTCCGGCAGCTCGCCCTCGCCGCCGACGTCGGGGATGTCCCAGCCGACGGTCACCACGAGGGTCGTGAGCACGATGATCGCGACCAGCGGCGCGGGGACGGCCGAGGTGAGCCGGGGCAGCAGGAAGATGATCGCCAGGCCGGCCGCGACCAGCGGGTAGACCAGCCACGGGACGTCGGTCAGCTGCGGTAGCTGCGCGGTGAAGATCAGGATCGCCAGCGCGTTGACGAAGCCGACCATCACGCTGCGCGGGATGAAGCGCATGAGCCGGGCCACGCCGGCAGCGGCCAGCAGGATCTGGAAGACGCCGCCGAGGATCACCGCGGCGAACAGGTACTGGACGCCGTACTCCAGTGCCAGCGGGGCGACCACGAGGGCGATCGCGCCGGTGGCGGCGGTGATCATGGCCGGGCGGCCGCCGGTGAACGAGATGACCACGGCCATGACGAACGAGGAGAACAAGCCGACCTGCGGGTCGACCCCGGCGAGGATGGAGAAGCTGATCGCCTCGGGGATCAGCGCGAGGGCGACCACGAGGCCGGCGAGGACCTCGGTGCGGGCGACCGACGGGGACAGCCAGGACGGTCGGTGCACGCGCGGCCGGGGGGTGGTGCTCTGGAGTGAAGACATGGATCCGTCTCGTTCGATGCGCCGTCGCGGCGCGGGCGGGAGTCGCCGGGGCGATGCGGTGAAGGGCGGGTGCGACGCCGCACCCGGGAGCGCGTCCGCCCCGGGGTCGCGATGCAGGGCGTCGGGATCGCCGACTCGGCAGCATCGGTGCGCTCGGGCGGTGGCGCTGGTGTCAGGGACAGTCTGCCCGAACTCGTCCCTCACGTGAGGGTTGAGGTGATGAGTCGTTGGTCACGACCGGCCACGAGCCGCGACCGGGCCCGGGCGAGGGCAGGCTGCGAGGGCGACGAGCAGGTGGTCAGTCGGGCTGGTCGCCCTCGGGGACCGGGCCGTCGCCCGCGCCGGGCCACCAGCCCCAGCCGGGGATGACGCGCTCGTCCTCGACCAGCCGGTAGGCGTCGGCGGGCAGCTCCCGGTCGTACCGGACGAGCCGGCCCCACTCGGTGTACTCCGGGCCGACGCCGGGGGAGAAGCCGGGGTAGGTGGTCGTGTCGGCGACCTCCCTCAGGGTCGAGTAGCTGCCGCCGCGCTCGTCGATCACCAGCAGCTCCGGCGCGTCGGCGTACTTCTCGCTGAGCATGATCCACTCGACCGGAGGGACGAGACCGTCGGCGATGCGCGGCGGTTCGACGCAGGGCAGGGTGAACCCCACCGGCCAGTCGAGCACGACGTCGTCGCCCTCGAACAGCTCGCGGAGGATCCGGCCGTCGACCCGGTAGGGGTCGGTGACGCCGAGCCAGCCGCTCCCGGTGAAGTTGCGGTCGATCGCCTCGACGCGGACCAGCGTCGCCCCGGCGGGGAGGTGGGTGGTGGAGCCGAGCCGCTCCTGCTCCCAGGAGCCGTCGGGCTCGTCCTCCTCGCGGAACTCCACCGGGACCTCCTGCAGCACGGTGGGCTCCTCGCCGGCGCCCTCCGTCCCGTACTGCACGGTCACCTCCGTGCCGGAGTCGAGGTTCCCGGTCACCGAGACGGCGAGGACGTCGCGCTCGGTCAGGTCGCCGATCTCCAGCCAGGGCGTGGTGATCGTCGTGGCCCCGACCGGGGGCTCCTCTGTCCAGGTCGACCACCGGCGCACGTCGTCGGGGGCCAGGGCGCCCACCGCGCTCCCTACGCCGGGGAAGGCGTCGTCCGTGGCCCCCTCACGCCCGTCGTCCGCACCGGGCGCCGCACGCAGGACCGCGGGGTCGGTCAGCGCGACGGCGTGGTCGGCGAAGCCGCAGTCGTCCTCCCCGGTGAGCACGTCGACCGCGCTCGCGGCCAGGGCGAAGGAGTCCCGGTACCGCCAGGTGGCCAAGCCTGCGCTCGCCGTCTGGATGAGCACGGACATCACCAGCGCCGCGACCAGTGTGCCGACGGCCGCCTCCGGCCACGGCTGGTGCGTCGACCCGGCGCGGCGGCGCACCCACCAGGCCGCGGCCGCCACCAGCAGTCCGGCGGCCAGCCAGAGGAAGGGGTTCCCCAGGGCGTTGGGCAGCACCGGGGTGACCCCGTAGGCGGAGCTCTCGACCTGCTGGTTGCCGGCGTGGAAGGCCAGCGCCGCGGTGAAGGCCACCGCGCCGAGGATCCCGGCGGAGGCCCACCTGTCCGGGCGGCGTCGTACGAGCAGTGCCACGGCGACGGTCAGCGCCAGCGCGCCCGGCGCGGCGAGTGCGCCGAAGTGGTGGGTCCACTTCGTGGGGGAGGGCACCAGGGCGACGACGGTGATCAGGAAACCGAGGGCGGGCACCAGCCAGCTGACGCGGCCGCCCCGGGCGCGGGTCATGCGCAGCAGGCTGATGGAGACGGCGATGACCACCACGACGGTGAGGATCACGACCAGCTGCTTGGCGAAGGTCCGCATGTTCTCGTCCGGACCCAGGGTCAGGTACCAGTACCGCATGATCTCCATGTCCCAGGACTCGGCCGGGCCGACCTCCTGGTGCACCCGCAGGGCGGTCACCGCGGTGGCCAGGGTCGCGTCGGAGAACACCACGGTCGCGGGCACGCTGGCGCACGCCACCACCAGGGCGAGCGACGCCCACGCGCCCAGCGCCGACCGGCGCAGCGTCGGCCACAGCCGCGGCAGCAGGATGAGCAGCGTGGCCACGCAGGCGAGACCGGACGCGGTGACCGTGACCGCCGTACCGGCGATCGCGGCGGCCAGGCCGATCAGCCATGCCCGCTGCAGGCGGATGGCCTGCAGGGCCAGCGTGACGGTGAGCGTCCAGGCCAGGGTGACCAGGAACTCCGGCCGGACGCCGATGTTCCACGGCAGCCACCAGGCCAGCAGCGCGACCCCGGCCACGAGCCGCAGTGCCGGGTGGGGACGCTCCACCAGCAGGGGGAGGAGCTGGCGGGTGAGCAGCCACCACACGAGCAGGCCCGCGGCCAGGGAGGGCAGCCGCAGCACGACCGGCTGGGTGGACAGCTCGGTCAGCGGTGCGAGCAGGGTCTGGAGCAGGACGAAGGGCACCTCCGGCACGTTGAAGAACCGGAACTGGTTGCCGACGAATCCGGCGTTGTCGAGCGTGCGCGCCTCGAGGCTGTAGTAGTAGTCGTCGGTGTTGAGGAACCCGATCACGGTCCACGCCACCAGGGTGACGACCACCCCGACGTCGGCGAGGAGGCCCATCGCGCGCCCCCACGGCACCCGCTCGTACGCCAGGTCGGCCCGCGCCGGCCCCGGGCCGGCGGCCCCGTCCGTCCGGTCGCGGCGACGCCCGGCCGGTGGGCCGGCGCGCCACAGCAGCCACAGGCAGGCGAGCACCGCGAGCACGTGCAGCGCGATGAGGACGAGCTTGGCGGCCGTCGGCGAGGTCTGGAAGCGGGCGTCGGGGTGGGCGACGACGGTGGGGGACGGCCCGGTGCCCGCCGTGACGTCGGTGGTGAACGCGGTGATCTCGGGGACCTTGGCGCCGGGGTCGTCCGCCAGGACCTGTGCCTCCCGGCCCGGGGCCTCGAGCGAGGCCCGCGTGCCCTCCTGGTCGGCCCGCACGACGAGCTCGCAGTCGTCCTGCGCGGGTACGGGGCCCTCCCAGAGCAGCGCGCCCGAGGAGACGATGCGGACCGTGTCGCCGTCGACGCCGATCGACAGCGACCGTTCGTTGCCTCGCGTCGAGCTCGGCAGCGCGGTCGCGACGAGGACGGCGGCGTCGTCGCCGTCCTGCTGCCCGGCCGCGAGCGCGCGGACGGTGGCGCAGGGGGCCGTGACCGTGACGTCGATCGGGCGGTACGGCATGAACAGCGCCGTCGTGGGCTGCGGATCGGCCGGGTCCAGCGGCCACTGGACCTCGGGGGTGTCGACCGAGACCGGTGCCAGCGGCAGGGCGACGGCGAGCGCGACGGCGAGCACCGCGAGCAGCCACGCGGCCCGGCGCCGGGGCCGCGTCCAGCCGGAGGAGGAGGCGGTGCCGGCCGGAGCGGCGGTCGCGCCGGCGGTGACGTCGTCCGCGGGCTCTGCGGGCCGGGGTCCGGTCACCGGCGGGCCCGGCCCTGCGGAGCGGTCGTCATCAGGCGGGAGCCTACTTTCCGGGCGGGGGGGGGGGGGGGGGGGGGGGGGGGGGGGGGGGGGGGGGGGGGGGGGGGGGGGGGGGGGGGGGGGGGGGGGGGGGGGGGGGGGGGGGGGGGGG
>NZ_JBJHAO010000015.1:0-93756 GCF_054051075.1 Blastococcus sp. SYSU DS0617 | reverse complement strand
GGCGGCCGCGAGCCGGCCGCCGCCCACCACCGGGTCCGGAGTCCGGACCCACCCGGGTCAGCAGACCCACTCGAACTTTCACAACCGATCGGCAGGAGCAGAAGACAGCGATGGCGGGACAGAAGATCCGCATCCGGCTGAAGGCCTACGACCACGAGGCGATCGATGCCTCGGCGCGACGCATCGTGGAGACGGTCACGAAGACCGGAGCACGAGTGGTCGGCCCCGTGCCGCTGCCGACGGAGAAGAACGTGTACGCGGTGATCCGTTCGCCGCACAAGTACAAGGACTCGTTCGAGCACTTCGAGATGCGCACGCACAAGCGGCTCATCGACATCCTCGACCCGACGCCGAAGACGGTGGACGCGCTCATGCGCATCGACCTGCCGGCCTCGGTCGACGTCAACATTCAGTAAGGGCAGTCAGCAGACATGGCGAGCACATTTCGTGGTCTCCTCGGCGAGAAGCTGGGGATGACCCAGGTTTTCGACGAGAACAACCGCCTCGTGCCGGTGACCGTCGTCAAGGCGGGCCCGTGTGTGGTGACCCAGGTGCGCACCCCCGAGGTCGACGGCTACTCCGCCGTCCAGCTCGGGTTCGGTGAGATCGACCCGCGCAAGGTGAACCGCCCCGAGGGCGGGCACTTCACCAAGGCGGGCGTGACGCCGCGGCGGCACCTGGTGGAACTGCGCACCGAGGACGCCGGGCAGTACACGGTCGGCCAGGAGCTGACCACCGAGGTGTTCGACGGCGTGGCCAAGGTCGACGTCATCGGCACCAGCAAGGGCAAGGGCACCGCCGGTGTCATGAAGCGTCACGGCTTCAAGGGCCTGGGCGCCGGGCACGGCGTGCAGCGCAAGCACCGCTCTCCCGGCTCCATCGGTGGCGCGTCGACCCCCGGTCGCGTGTTCAAGGGCCTGAAGATGGCCGGCCGCATGGGCCACGTGAAGACGACGACGCTGTCGCTGGTCGTCCACAAGGTGGACGCCGAGCGCGGTCTGCTGCTGATCAAGGGCTCCATCCCCGGTCCGAAGGGCGGGCTCGTGCTCGTTCGTTCGGCCGTCAAGGGCGGCCCCGTGGGGAGTGACACCAAGTGACCCAGTCCACCGAGACGCGCACCGACCGCCAGGTCGACGTCCGTACGCCGGCAGGGGAGACGACCGGCAGCGTGACGCTGCCCGGTGAGCTCTTCGACGCCGACGCGAACGTCTCGCTGATGCACCAGGTCGTCGTGGCCCAGCTGGCCGCGGCCCGCCAGGGCACGCACTCGACCAAGACGCGCGCCCAGGTCAGCGGGACGGGCGCCAAGCCCTACCGCCAGAAGGGCACCGGCCGCGCCCGCCAGGGCTCGCTGCGCGCCCCGCAGTTCTCCGGCGGTGGCATCGCCCACGGCCCGGTGCCGCGCGACTACACCAAGAAGACGCCCAAGAAGATGAAGGCCGCTGCCCTGCGTGGCGCCCTCTCCGACCGGGCGCGCGAGGGTCGGGTCCACGTCGTGTCGGCCTTCGTCGACGGCGACGCCCCGAAGACCAAGGCCGCCATGGCGACGCTCACCGCGATCACCTCGGCCAAGAAGGTCCTCGTCGTCCTCGACCACGACGACGTCCTCAACTGGGTGAGCCTGCGCAACCTGCCGCAGGTGCACCTGATCGAGGCCGGCCAGCTCAACACCTACGACGTGCTGGTCGCCGACGAGGTCGTCTTCACCGAGACGGCTCTCGCCGAGTTCGTCGCCGGACCGGCCAAGGGCAAGCGCTCCGGCGCCGACCTGCCCGATCTCGCCACCCGCGAGATCTCCGGTGGCGTCCCGTCCATCGCTCCCGCCGCCGGCGAGGGCACCGTCGAAGAGACCACCGAGGAGAAGGCATGAGCGTCCGCGACCCCCGGGACGTGCTGCTCTCCCCGGTCATCTCGGAGAAGAGCTACGGGCTGCTCGACAGCAACCAGTACACGTTCATCGTGCTGCCCGAGGCCAACAAGACGCAGATCAAGATCGCGGTCGAGCAGATCTTCGACGTGAAGGTCATCGGCGTGAACACGATCAACCGCCAGGGCAAGCGCAAGCGCAGCCGTGGCACGCAGATGGGCAAGCGCAAGGACACCAAGCGCGCCATCGTCTCCGTGGCCCCCGGCGACCGCATCGAGATCTTCGGCGGCCCGGGCGCCTGACGGCACCCGATACCGACCGGACCAGAGATATAGACAGGGACTGAGTCAGCAATGGCTATCCGTAAGTACAAGCCGACGACGCCGGGCCGCCGCGGCTCCAGCGTCGCCGACTTCGCCGAGGTCACCCGCGACCATCCCGAGAAGTCGCTGGTCCGGCCGCTGCACGGCCGCGGTGGACGCAACGTCCACGGCAAGGTCACGGCCCGCCACCAGGGTGGCGGTCACAAGCGCGCCTACCGGCTGATCGACTTCCGTCGGGCCGACAAGGACGGTGTGCCGGCCAAGGTCGCGCACATCGAGTACGACCCGAACCGCACCTCGCGCATCGCGCTGCTGCACTTCGCCGACGGGGAGAAGCGCTACATCATCGCCCCGGCCCGCCTGAAGCAGGGCGACACGGTCGAGTGCGGTCCCGCGGCCGACATCAAGCCGGGCAACAACCTGCCGCTGCGGAACATCCCGGTCGGCACGGTGGTTCACGCCATCGAGCTCCGTCCCGGTGGCGGCGCGAAGATCGCCCGGTCCGCGGGTACCAGCGTCCAGCTGGTCGCCCGTGAGGGCCGGTTCGCCCAGCTGCGCATGCCGTCGGGCGAGATCCGCAACGTCGACGTGCGCTGCCGCGCGACCGTCGGCGAGGTGGGCAACGCCGAGCAGTCGAACATCAACTGGGGCAAGGCCGGCCGCATGCGCTGGAAGGGCAAGCGCCCGACCGTCCGTGGTGTCGCCATGAACCCGGTGGACCACCCGCACGGTGGTGGTGAGGGCAAGACCTCCGGTGGTCGTCACCCGGTGAACCCCAAGGGCAAGCCGGAAGGCCGGACGCGCAAGCGCAAGGCCAGTGACGCCCTGATCGTGCGCCGCCGGCGCGCCAACAAGAAGCGCTGAGCGGGATAGGAGCCGACAGACATGCCACGCAGCCTGAAGAAGGGCCCGTTCGTCGACGACCACCTGCTCAAGAAGGTGGACGCCCAGAACGAGAAGGGCACCAAGAACGTGATCCGCACCTGGTCACGTCGTTCGACGATCATCCCGGACATGCTGGGTCACACCCTCGCGGTGCACGACGGCCGCAAGCACGTCCCGGTGTTCGTGACCGAGGCGATGGTCGGGCACAAGCTCGGCGAGTTCGCTCCCACGCGCACGTTCCGTGGGCACATCAAGGACGACCGCCGCTCGCGGCGGGGCTGACCAGGTAGAGAGAGATTTCGATGACTTCCCAGTTGGGACAGGAGGCACCGGTCGCCCGGGCTACCGCCCGCTTCGTCCGCGTGACCCCCATGAAGGCACGCCGGGTGGTGGACATGGTCCGCTATCTGCCGACCGACGAGGCGCTCGCGCTGCTGCGCTACGCGCCGCAGAGCGCCAGCGAGCCGGTGGCGAAGGTGGTCGCCAGCGCGGTGGCCAACGCCGAGCACAACCTGCAGCTCGACCCGGCCGCCCTGGTCGTCAGCGCCGCCTACGTCGACGAGGGCCCCACGCTCAAGCGGATCCGTCCGCGTGCGCAGGGCCGGGCGTTCCGCATCAACAAGCGGACGAGCCACATCACCATCGAGGTGAGCGAGGTCGCCACCAGCGACGTCCTCGCGCAGAAGTCGCGCAAGGCGCGCCGGGAGACCGGCATGACCGGCCCGGCGACCCAGCAGAACAACACGAGGGGAGGGACCCGCTAGTGGGTCAGAAGGTCAACCCGCACGGGTTCCGACTCGGGATCACCACCGACTACAAGTCCCGGTGGTACGCGGACAAGCTGTACAAGGACTACGTCAAGGAAGACGTCGCGATCCGCAAGCTCATGTCCAAGGGCATGGAGCGGGCCGGCATCTCCAAGGTGGAGATCGAGCGCACCCGTGACCGGGTCCGCGTCGACATCCACACCGCCCGCCCGGGCATCGTCATCGGCCGCCGCGGCGCCGAGGCCGACCGCATCCGCGGCGAGCTGGAGAAGCTCACCGGCAAGCAGGTGCAGCTGAACATCCTCGAGGTGAAGAACCCCGAGTCCGACGCGCAGCTGGTCGCCCAGGGCGTCGCCGAGCAGCTCTCCAGCCGGGTGAGCTTCCGTCGCGCGATGCGCAAGGCCATGCAGTCGGCGCAGCGCAGCCCGCAGGTCAAGGGCATCCGCGTGCAGTGCTCGGGTCGCCTCGGCGGCACCGAGATGAGCCGCTCGGAGTTCTACCGCGAGGGCCGGGTGCCGCTGCACACGCTGCGCGCGAACATCGACTACGGCATCTACGAGGCCCGCACCACCTTCGGCCGCATCGGCGTCAAGGTGTGGATCTACAAGGGTGACGTCAGCGGATCGCGCGCCGAGCGCGCGGCCCTCGAGGCCCTGGCCGAGCGTCAGGGTCAGCGTCGCGAGCGCCCCCAGCGTCCCCGCCGCTCGGGCTCGTCGGGCACCACCGCCGGTGGCACCGAGGCCGGCCGCGCCGCGGTCGAGTCCTCCACCGGGCCGGTCACCGACACCACGACGGCGGCTGCCGAGAGCACTGTGGCGCAGACCTCCGGCGAGTCCGCGACCGAGCAGACCATCGCTGAGGCCGCGGGCCCCCAGGCCACCGCGGCCGCCGAGACCACGGCTGCCGACAACACCACGGCGACCGAGAACACGGAGAGCTGAGCCATGCTCATCCCACGGCGCGTCAAGCACCGCAAGCAGCACCACCCGAGCCGGTCGGGCCGGGCCAAGGGCGGCACCGAGATCAACTTCGGTGAGTTCGCGATCCAGGCGCTCGAGCCCGCGTACGTCACCAACCGGCAGATCGAGTCCGCGCGTATCGCGATGACCCGGCACATCAAGCGTGGCGGAAAGGTGTGGATCTCGATCTACCCGGACCGTCCGCTGACCAAGAAGCCGGCCGAGACCCGCATGGGTTCCGGCAAGGGCTCGCCCGAGTGGTGGGTGGCCAACGTCAAGCCGGGCCGCGTGCTGTTCGAGCTGTCCGGTGTCGCGGAGCCGGTGGCCCGTGAGGCCATGCGCCGCGCGATCCACAAGCTGCCGATGAAGTGCCGCTTCATCACCCGAGATGGAGAAGTGTGATGGCCGCCGGTCTGACCGCTCCCGAGCTGCGCGAGCTCTCCGTCGACGAGCTCGCCTCGCGGCTGCGTGAGTCGAAGGAAGAACTGTTCAACCTGCGCTTCCAGGTGGCCACCGGCCAGCTGGACAACAACCGGCGACTGCAGACCGTCCGCCGCGACATCGCCCGGATCTACACGATCATGCGCGAGCGCGAGCTGGGTCTCTCGGTCGCCCCGAACGAGGGTGTGGCATGAGCGATCCCCAGTCGACCAGCACCGTGGCGTCCGGCCCGGGCCTGGCCGGTCGCGGGTACCGCAAGGTCCGCGAGGGCCTCGTGGTCAGCGACAAGATGCAGAAGACCATCGTCGTGGAGGTGGAGGACCGCGTGAAGCACGCCCTCTACGGCAAGGTCATCCGCCGCACGACCAAGCTGAAGGTCCACGACGAGCAGGGGGTCGCCGGCATCGGCGACCGCGTGCAGATCATGGAGACCCGGCCGATGTCGGCCACCAAGCGGTGGCGGCTCGTCCAGGTCGTCGAGAAGGCCAAGTAAGAGGCGGCCCTCCGGGGCCGTGGGGGTAGGAGTACCCTGGACCACTGGCGCGCACCTCACCGCTCATCCGAGGGCAGCGCGCCGCATCCCGGTACCCGTGCTCGGACGCACCGGCGGCTCGCGCCGCCGGTGCGTCCGCACGCGGTGCCGGACAGCCGGTTCACCGTTCCGGCCCGGCTGTCACCACAAGTATTTGGGAGTAGCACGTGATCCAGCAGGAGTCGCGACTGCGTGTCGCCGACAACACCGGTGCGAAGGAGATCCTCTGCATCCGGGTGCTCGGCGGCTCGGGGCGACGCTACGCGGGCATCGGCGACATCATCGTCGCCACCGTGAAGGACGCGTTGCCGGGTGCAGGTGTGAAGAAGGGTGACGTCGTCAAGGCCGTCATCGTCCGCACCGCGAAGGAGCGCCGTCGCCCGGACGGTTCCTACATCCGCTTCGACGAGAACGCCGCGGTCATCATCCGCGACAGCGGCGACCCGCGCGGTACCCGCATCTTCGGGCCCGTCGGTCGGGAGCTGCGCGACAAGCGCTTCATGCGGATCATCTCGCTCGCCCCGGAGGTGCTGTGATCATGGCTGCCACCAGCAACGGCAAGACGCCGTCCATGAAGGTCAAGAAGGGCGACACCGTCCTGGTGCTCGCGGGCAAGGACAAGGGCGCCAAGGGTCGTGTCATCGCGGCCTATCCCAAGCTCCAGAAGGTCCTCGTCGAGGGCGTGGGGCGCGTCAAGAAGCACACCCGCATCAGCTCGAACCAGCGCGGCGCCCAGCAGGGCGGGATCGTCACGCAGGAGGCTCCCATCCACGTGAGCAACGTGATGGTGATCGACTCCGAGGACAAGCCGACCCGGGTCGGCTACCGCAAGGACGAGGAAGGCCGCAACATCCGGGTCTCGCGGCGCACCGGTAAGGACCTCTGATCATGAGCGCACCCTCCCGCGAGCTGCCCCGCATGCTCGCCAACTACCGCGAGAACATCGCGCCGGCGCTGCAGAGCGAGTTCGGCTACGAGAACGTCATGCAGATCCCCCGGCTGACCAAGATCGTGGTCAACATGGGCGTCGGCGAGGCGACCCGTGACGCGAAGCTGATGGACGGCGCGGTCCGCGACCTCACCGCCATCACCGGTCAGAAGCCGGCCGTCGTCCGGGCCCGCAAGTCCATCGCGCAGTTCAAGCTCCGCGAGGGCATGCCGATCGGCGCGAAGGTCACCCTGCGCGGCGACCGGATGTGGGAGTTCCTCGACCGCCTGCTCTCGCTGGCCCTGCCCCGTATCCGTGACTTCCGCGGCCTGAACGCCAAGCAGTTCGACGGCCACGGCAACTACACGTTCGGGCTGAACGAGCAGTCGATGTTCCGCGAGATCGACGTCGACAAGATCGACCGACCTCGCGGCATGGACATCACGCTGGTCACCACCGCCACGACCGACGAGGAGGGTCGCGAGCTGCTCCGCCAGCTCGGGTTCCCCTTCGCCGGCCAGCCCGTCGTCACGACCGTCCGCTGAGTCGGGCAGGAGAGAAGCAATGGCCAAGAAGGCGCTGATCAACAAGGCGGCCCGCAAGCCGAAGTTCGCGGTCCGTGGCTACACCCGCTGCCAGCGGTGCGGTCGTCCGCACTCGGTGTTCCGCAAGTTCGGCCTCTGCCGGATCTGCCTGCGGGAGATGGCGCACGCCGGGGAGCTCCCGGGCGTGAAGAAGTCCAGCTGGTAGGTCGCACCACCTCCGTGGTCGACCGGAACAGCTAGCGCACCACCCCTGCACCACTTCGAGCACCACCGATCGCCGACAGGCCCAGCGCCAAGTCTCCGAGACCCAGCGCACGAGGAACCGCGGCGAGAGAGGCAACACCCGACATGACGATGACCGACCCGATCGCGGACATGCTGACGCGGCTGCGGAACGCCAACCAGGCGTACCACGACGCCGCGGTCATGCCGTCCTCGAAGCTCAAGACGCACATCGCCGAGATCCTCCAGCAGGAGGGCTACATCGCCGGCTGGCGCGTCGACGACGTCGAGAAGGACGGCAGCACCTTCAAGCAGCTGGTGGTCGACCTCAAGTACGGCCCCAACCGCGAGCGCAGCATCGCTGGTGTCAAGCGCGTGTCGAAGCCCGGTCTCCGGGTCTACGCGAAGTCCACCGGACTGCCCAAGGTGCTCGGCGGCCTGGGCGTGGCGATCATCTCCACGTCCACCGGGCTGCTCACCGACAAGCAGGCGAACAAGAAGGGCGTGGGTGGGGAAGTCCTCGCCTACGTCTGGTAAGGGAGCGAGCGAAGATGTCACGGATCGGACGACTCCCGATCGCCGTGCCCGGTGGCGTGGACGTCGCGATCGACGGCCAGACGGTCAGCGTGAAGGGACCGAAGGGCGAACTCGCCCACACGGTCGCCGCGCCGATCACCGTCGAGCGCGACGAGGACGGCACGCTGCGGGTGCAGCGCCCCAACGACGAGCGGCAGAACCGCGCCCTCCACGGGCTCTCGCGGACGCTGATCGCCAACATGATCACCGGCGTCACCGAGGGGTACACGAAGACCCTCGAGATCGTCGGCGTCGGCTACCGCGTCCAGGCGCGCGGCTCGGACCTCGAGTTCGCCCTGGGCTTCAGCCACCCGGTGCCGGTCAAGGCACCGAACGGCATCACCTTCGCCGTCGAGTCGCCGACCCGCCTGCGGGTCTCCGGCATCGACAAGCAGCTCGTCGGTGAGGTCGCAGCCAAGATCCGCAAGATCCGCAAGCCCGACCCGTACAAGGGCAAGGGCGTGCGGTATCAGGGCGAGGTCGTCAAGCGCAAGGTCGGGAAGACGGGTAAGTGATGGCTCAGGCAGAGAAGGCCGCTCGGGTCCACAAGCCCGTCGGGACCGACATCAGCACGGCGCGCCGCACCTCGCGGCTGCGTCGCCACAACCGGCTGCGCAAGCGGGTCTCCGGTACCGCCGAGCGTCCGCGCCTGGTGGTCAAGCGCAGCACGCGCCACATCCACGTGCAGGTCGTCGACGACACCGTCGGCCGCACGGTGGTCAGCGCCTCCACGATGGACGCCAGCCTGAAGGGTGCCGAGGGCGACAAGTCCGCCCTGGCCCGTCAGGTGGGTGCCCTGGTGGCGGAGCGGGCGAAGGCCGCCGGCATCTCGGCGGTCGTCTTCGACCGTGGTGGCAACCGGTACGCCGGTCGCATCGCCGCCCTGGCCGACGGTGCCCGCGAGGGTGGGCTGGACTTCTGATGACCACCCACACCAGCAGCACGAGCGAGCAGATCGAGAGGGACGTCTGATGCCAGGACCACAGCGACGCGGCGGTGGCGCCGGCGGTGGCGCCGGCGGCCCCGGCGGCAACGACCGCCGTGACCGTCGTGACGGCGGGCGGGGCCCCGGCGGCGCACCCGCCGAGAAGAGCAACTACATCGAGCGCGTGGTCGCCATCAACCGCGTGTCCAAGGTCGTCAAGGGTGGTCGTCGCTTCAGCTTCACCGCCCTGGTGATCGTCGGTGACGGCGACGGCAAGGTCGGCGTCGGCTACGGCAAGGCCAAGGAGGTGCCCGCGGCGATCGCCAAGGGTGTCGAGGAGGCCAAGAAGCACTTCTACAACGTGCCGCGCATCGCCAGCACCATCCCGCACCCGGTGCAGGGTGAGGCGGCCGCCGGTGTCGTGCTGCTCAAGCCGGCCAGCCCCGGTACCGGTGTCATCGCCGGTGGCCCGGTGCGCGCCGTCCTGGAGTGCGCCGGCATCCACGACGTGCTGTCCAAGAGCCTCGGGTCCTCGAACCCGATCAACATCGTGCACGCCACGATGCAGGCGCTGAAGGACCTCGTCCGTCCCGAGGAGATCGCGGCCCGCCGCGGTTTGCCCCTGGAGGACGTCGCCCCGGCGGCCATGCTCCGTGCCCGTGCGGGCCAGGGAGTCTGAGATGGCGCAGCTGAAGGTCACCCAGATCAAGTCGGCCATCGGCACGAAGCCCAACCAGCGCCAGACGCTGCGTTCGCTGGGCCTCAAGCGGATCCACGACTCGGTCGTCCAGGAGGACCGTCCCGAGATCCGCGGGATGGTCGCGACGGTGCCGCACCTGGTCACCGTCGAAGAAGTCTGAGGAAAGACTCGCTATGACTCTGAAGGTCCACCACCTGCGTCCGGCCCCGGGCGCCCACACCGCCAAGACCCGCGTGGGTCGCGGTGAGGGCTCCAAGGGCAAGACGGCCGGTCGCGGCACCAAGGGCACCGGCGCGCGCGGGAACACCTCCGCCCGGTTCGAGGGTGGGCAGACCCCGCTGCACATGCGGCTGCCCAAGCTCTCGGGCTTCAAGCCCCCGAACAAGGTCGTCTTCCAGGTCGTCAACCTCGACCGGATCGCGGCGCTGTTCCCCCAGGGCGGGACGGTCGACCCGGACACCCTCGCCGAGGCCGGTGCGGTCCGCCGCAACCAGCCGGTGAAGGTGCTCGGCACCGGCGAGCTCGGCGGCGTCAAGGTCGACGTCTCGGCCCACGCCTTCTCCTCGGCTGCCGCCGAGAAGATCGCCGCAGCCGGGGGCAGCACCACCCGCATCTGATCGAGGCCCCCCTGCCCCCCGCCGCGCGATCCGCGCGGCGGGGCGGCGCAGGGGGGTCTTGTCCTGTCCGCCCTGCGCCATCGCCGGCGGGCAGGTTGCTAACCTCACTCGACCGATAAGGGGAGGGCTCGTGCTGCAGGCGTTCGCCGCGGCGTTCCGGACGCCAGATCTCCGGCGCAAGCTGCTGTTCTCCCTGGCGATCATCGCCGTGTACCGGCTGGGCGCCCAGGTGCCGGGGCCGGGGGTGTCGGTCGAGGCGATCAACAACTGCCTCGAGCTCGCCGAGGCCGGCTCCCAGCGCGACATCTACTCGCTGGTCAACCTCTTCTCCGGCGGCGCACTGCTGCGCCTGTCGGTGTTCGCGCTCGGCATCATGCCGTACATCACCGCGAGCATCATCGTCCAGCTGCTGGTCGTGGTCATCCCGCGCTTCGAGCAGCTGAAGAAGGAAGGGCAGTCGGGTCAGGCCAAGCTGACCCAGTACACCCGCTACCTGACGATCGCCCTGGCGGTCCTGCAGAGCACCGGCATCATCGCCCTGGCCCGCAGCGGCCAGCTGTTCCCCGGCTGCTCCGAGTCGATCATCCCGTCCGAGTCGGTCTGGACGACGGTCATCCTCGTCGTCGCGCTGACCGCAGGCACCGCGCTGGTGATGTGGTTCGGCGAGATGCTGACCGAGAAGGGGATCGGCAACGGCATGTCGCTGCTGATCTTCACCTCGATCGCCGCGCGCATCCCGGCCGAGGGCGGCTCGATCCTGCAGACCCGCGGCGTGCTCGTCTTCAGCGTCGTCTGCGCCTTCGCGGTCCTCATCATCGGCGCCGTCGTCTACGTGGAGCAGGCGCAGCGGCGGATCCCCGTCCAGTACGCGAAGCGCATGGTCGGCCGCCGGATGTACGGCGGCACCTCGACCTACCTGCCACTGAAGGTGAACCAGGCCGGCGTCATCCCGGTCATCTTCGCCTCCTCGCTGCTCTACCTGCCGCAGCTGATCAGCCAGCTGCAGGGGGACGAGACGGGCTCGGTCCGGCAGTTCTTCGAGCGGCACATCATCGACCAGAGCAGCCCCGTGCACGTCGCCCTCTACTTCGCGCTGATCGTCTTCTTCACGTACTTCTACGTGTCGATCACGTTCAACCCGGAGGAGCGGGCGGACGACATGAAGCGCTACGGCGGCTTCATCCCCGGCATCCGGCCCGGACGGCCGACGGCCGAGTACCTGCAGTACGTGCTGTCCCGGATCACCCTGCCGGGTGCGCTGTACCTCGGGACCGTGGCCGTGCTGCCGAACTTCTTCCTGGCAGTGACGCAGGAGGGCCAGAACCAGAACTTCCCGTTCGGCGGGACCGCAGTGCTGATCATGGTCGGAGTGGGGTTGGAGACGGTGAAGCAGATCGAGACGCAACTGAATCAGCGCAACTACGAAGGGTTCCTGAAGTAGTGCGCATCGTCCTGCTGGGGCCCCCCGGAGCGGGCAAGGGCACCCAGGCGCAGTTCATCGCTGGCCGTCTCGCCGTCCCGGCGATCTCCACCGGGGACATCTTCCGGGCGAACGTCAGCGGTCAGACCGAGCTCGGCCAGAAGGCCAAGGTCTACATGGATGCCGGTGACCTCGTCCCCGACGAGATCACCGTCGCCATGGTCAAGGACCGGCTCGCCGAGCCCGACGCCAAGGCCGGGTTCCTGCTCGACGGCTTCCCGCGCACCATCGCGCAGGCGGAGCAGCTGGCCGCGTCCCTGGCCGATCTCGGCCACGGTCTCGACCGGGTGCTCGAGCTGGTGGTGGAGGAGGAGGAGCTGGTCCGTCGCCTCTCCGGGCGGCGCATGCTCGTCGACGGCCAGATGGTCCAGCGCGACGACGACAAGCCCGAGACCGTCCGGCACCGCCTCGAGGTCTACCGGGAACAGACCGCGCCGCTGTCCGGGTTCTACGAGGACGCGGGGCTGCTCGCCCGGATCGACGCGATCGGTTCCGTGGAGGAGGTCACGGCCCGGGCGCTGCGCGCGCTGGGCGTGGACCCCGAGGATCCCGACCCGAGCGCGGCCCCGGCCGGCGCCTGAGACGGGCCGGCAGTGCACGGCGACCGTCGCGAGGCGCTGCTGGCCAGGGTGCCGCTGCTGGCGAAGTGGAGTGGACGGATGATCCAGATCAAGACGGCGCAGGAGATCGAGCTCATGCGCGCGTCCGGGCTCGTGACGGCGGGCGCGCACGCTGCCATGAAGGCGGCGCTGCGCCCGGGGATCACCACCGGTGAGCTCGACGCGATCGCCGAGGACCACATCCGCTCCCAGGGCGCCGTGCCGAACTTCCTGGGCTACCACGGCTTCACCGGGACCATCTGCGCCTCGATCAACGACGAGGTGGTCCACGGCATCCCGGACCCCGACCGGACGCTGGCCGAGGGCGACAACATCTCCATCGACTGCGGCGCGATCCTGCAGGGCTGGCACAGCGACTCCGCGGTGACGCTGACGGTGGGGGAGCCCTCACCGGAGGACGCCGCCCTGCTGGAGGTCACCGAGCGCTCGATGTGGGCCGGGCTGGCGCGCGCGGTGGCCGGCGGACGGCTCACCGACATCAGCGCCGCCGTCGAGCAGTCGATCCGGGCCCACGACCACCCCTACGGGATCGTCGACCACTACGGCGGGCACGGCATCGGCACGGAGATGCACCAGGACCCGCACGTCCTGAACTACGGGCGCGCCGGCCGCGGCCCCAAGCTCGTGCCCGGGCTCGCCCTGGCGATCGAGCCGATGGTGACCGTGGGCGATCCGGCCACCGTCGAGCTGGACGACGGCTGGACCGTCGTCACCAAGGACGGCTCGCGTGCCGCCCACTTCGAGCACACCGTCGCGATCACTCCCGAGGGGCCGTGGGTGCTCACCGCCGCGGACGGCGGCGTCGCCGGCCTCGCCCCGTTCGGCATCACGCCGCGGACCTGACGAAGGACCACCGTTCTCCCCAGGGCTCGCGCGCTCCGCGCGGGACCCTGAACGACGGCGGTTCGTCGCGTGCGGGCCGTCACTCCAGGGGCCGGTTGGTGGCTGGAGTGTCGTCAGGTACGATTCCCTGTGGCGCTAGCGCCGTTCTTTCGTCGTGCTGTGGCCGCGTGACGGGGAACGCCCTCTGCGAGAGCGCCTGCACCACCTGTTCTGCAATCACCGAGCACGCCCTCCCCGGTTCAGCCGTGGGCGCAGTGCGAGGTAACGAGTACCACCGAGTCAAGGAGTGCGTGTAGGGCATGGCGAAGAAAGACGGGGCCATCGAGGTCGAGGGTCGCGTCGTCGAGCCGCTGCCCAACGCGATGTTCCGGGTCGAACTGCAGAACGGGCACCGGGTGCTCGCCCACATCAGCGGCAAGATGCGGCAGCACTACATCCGCATCCTGCCCGAGGACCGCGTGGTCGTGGAGCTCTCGCCCTACGACCTGACGCGCGGTCGCATCGTCTACCGCTACAAGTAACCGCTCGGCCAGCGACTGCCCACCGGCAGAGACGCGGCCGGCACACGATCGAGGAATGAGGGGCGGCACCGGTGAAGGTCCAGCCGTCGGTGAAGAAGATCTGCGACAAGTGCAAGGTGATCCGCCGGCACGGCCGGGTCATGGTCATCTGCGACAACGCCCGGCACAAGCAGCGCCAGGGCTGAGGGAGTACCTGAACATGGCACGACTGGCAGGCGTCGATCTCCCCCGCGAGAAGCGGTTGGAGGTCGCGCTCACCTACATCTACGGCATCGGCAAGACCCACGCCAAGGAGACCCTGGCCGCGACGGGCGTCAGCCCGGACCTGCGCGTCAAGGACCTCGGTGACGAGGACCTGCTGAAGCTCCGTGACTACATCGACGAGCACTTCCGCGTCGAGGGTGACCTGCGCCGCGAGGTGGCCGCCGACATCCGCCGCAAGGTGGAGATCGGCTCCTACCAGGGGCTGCGTCACCGTCGTGGACTCCCGGTCCACGGCCAGCGCACCAAGACCAACGCGCGCTCGAGCAAGGGCCCGCGCAAGACCATCGCGGGCAAGAAGAAGGCCCGCTGACCCACAGCACGTCGACGTGCGGTCACAGCGACCCGTGAGGGCGGGAGTGACGGTGCGGAACGTGTGCTGCCTCGCGGCAGCAACCCCAGGCCACAGCAACTGAAGGAAACCGGAGAGACATGCCTCCCAGGGCTCGCACCGCGGCTGGTGCCAAGAAGGTCCGCCGCAAGGAGAAGAAGAACGTCGCCCACGGCGCCGCGCACATCAAGAGCACGTTCAACAACACGATCGTGTCGATCACCGACCCGGCCGGGAACGTGATCAGCTGGGCCTCCGCCGGTCACGTCGGCTTCAAGGGCTCGCGCAAGTCCACGCCGTTCGCGGCGCAGATGGCTGCCGAGAACGCAGCGCGCAAGGCGCAGGAGCACGGCATGCGCAAGGTCGACGTCTTCGTGAAGGGCCCTGGCTCCGGTCGCGAGACGGCCATCCGCTCCCTGCAGGCCACGGGCCTCGAGGTCGGGCAGATCCAGGACGTGACGCCGCAGCCGCACAACGGCTGTCGCCCCAAGAAGCGCCGCCGGGTCTGACCGGTCACTGACGAGACGATCTAGGAGTATTTGACGTGGCCCGTTACACCGGAGCCGACTGCCGCATGTGCCGGCGCGAGAAGATGAAGCTGTTCCTCAAGGGCAGCAAGTGCGAGTCCGCGAAGTGCCCGATCGAGATCCGGCCCTACCCGCCGGGCGAGCACGGCCGTGGCCGCACCAAGGACAGCGAGTACCTGCTCCAGCTCCGCGAGAAGCAGAAGGCCCGCCGCATCTACGGCGTGCTGGAGAAGCAGTTCCGCGGCTACTACGAAGAGGCCAACCGCAAGAGCGGCAAGACCGGCGAGGTCCTGCTCCAGATCCTGGAGTCACGCCTGGACAACGTGGTCTACCGGGCCGGCTTCGCCGAGTCCCGCGACATGGCCCGCCAGCTGGTGCGCCATGGCCACATCCGGGTGAACGGCCGCAAGGTCGACATCCCGTCCTACCGGGTGACCGACAACGACATCATCGAGGTGGCCGAGAAGTCGCGCACGATGCTGCCGTTCGAGATCGCCCAGGCCCGCGCCGGCGAGCGCCCCGTGCCCCCGTGGCTCGAGGTCATCAGCAGCCAGCTGCGCGTGCTCGTGCACAGCATCCCGGCCCGTCAGGTGATCGACACCCCGGTCCAGGAGCAGCTGATCGTGGAGCTCTACTCCAAGTAGGCGCACCTCTGCAGTACGGCGGGGCGGGCGGACGGATGTCCGCCCCGCCGGCACCACCCCTCACGGCGTCATATGGCGGTCGCCGGAGGACCTGAAGGAGATCCCATGCTCATCGCACAGCGCCCCACCCTCACCGAGGAGACGATCACCGAGTCGCGCTCGCGGTTCGTCATCGAGCCGCTCGAGCCGGGCTTCGGCTACACCCTCGGCAACTCCCTGCGTCGCACCCTGCTGTCCTCCATCCCCGGCGCTGCTGTCACCAGCATCCGGATCGAGGGCACCCTGCACGAGTTCACCACCGTGCCGGGCGTCAAGGAGGACGTCACCGAGCTCATCCTCAACCTCAAGGGCCTGGTCGTCAGCTCCGACTCCGACGAGCCGGTGACCATGTACCTGCGCAAGCAGGGCCCCGGTGAGGTCACCGCCGCGGACATCGCGCCGCCGGCCGGCGTCGAGGTGCACAACCCCGACCTGCACATCGCCACGCTCAACGGCAAGGGCCGCCTCGAGGTGGAGCTCGTCGTCGAGCGGGGCCGTGGTTACGTGCCCGCGCCGCAGAACAAGCAGCCAGGCCAGGAGATCGGTCGCATCCCCGTCGACTCGATCTACTCGCCGGTCCTCAAGGTCACCTACGCGGTCGAGGCGACCCGTGTCGAGCAGCGCACCGACTTCGACCGCCTCGTGGTCGACGTCGAGACCAAGCCCTCCATCGCCCCCCGCGACGCCATCGCGTCGGCCGGGTCGACGCTGGTCGAGCTGTTCGGTCTGCTGCGCGAGCTGAACGTCGACGCCGAGGGCATCGAGGTCGGGCCCAGCCCGGCCGAGGCCGCCGACATCGCGAACTTCTCGATGCCGATCGAGGACATGGACCTCACCGTCCGGTCCTACAACTGCCTCAAGCGCGAGGGCGTGCACACCGTCGGTGAGCTCGTCACCCGCTCCGAGGCCGACCTGCTCGACATCCGCAACTTCGGCGCGAAGTCGATCGACGAGGTCAAGATGAAGCTCGCGGCGATGGGTCTGGCCCTCAAGGACAGCCCGCCCGGGTTCATCCCGACCTCGGTCGAGAGCTACGACGAGGGCTACGAGACCGACGCCTACCAGGGCACCGGCGAGTTCGCCCCCGGCTACGAGCAGCAGCCCCAGTACGACGAGGGCTCCTACCAGGAGACCGAGCAGCTCTGATCCGCACCGGACGGCGGGGGAGACCCCGCCGTCCGGACGGGCTCCGGCCCGGCACGCTGATCAGCCACGACAGCACCACCACGGAACGCAGCCGCCCCTCGCACCGGCCGGCAGCCTGAGGAAGGACCGACATGCCCACCCCCACCAAGGGTCCCCGTCTCGGCGGATCCCCCGCGCACCAGCGGCTGATGCTGGCCAACATGGCCACGTCGCTGTTCGAGCACGGGCGGATCACCACCACCGAGGCCAAGGCCAAGCGGCTGCGTCCCCTGGCCGAGAAGCTGGTGACCTTCGCCAAGCGCGGTGACCTGCACGCCCGCCGCCAGGTGATGACGACGATCCGTGACAAGGACGTCGTGCACACGCTCTTCGCCGAGATCGGTCCGCGCTTCGCGAACCGGCCGGGTGGCTACACCCGCATCACCAAGGTCGGTCCGCGCAAGGGCGACAACGCCCCGATGGCCGTCATCGAGCTGGTCGAGGCGCTGACCGTGGCCCAGCAGGCCGTCGGTGAGGCCGAGCGCGCCCGCGGCACCCAGTTCGCCACCGGCGCCGGTAGTGCTGCCGCTGCCGGCGAGGTGACCGCCGACGCCGTCGAGCCGGCCGCGGCCGAGGAGTCCGCCGACTCGATCGACAGCGCCGACTCGGCCGACAGCGCGGACTCCGCCGACTCGGCGGACAGCCCCGACGAGGCCGAGGGGGCCACCGCGGAGGCGGACTCCGACACGGACGACTCCAAGTGACCAGCTCCACGGGTACCGGACCGGAGCCGGGCGCCGGCGCCGCGGGCGTCAGCGCCGGTGGCGGCGATCAGGGCGCGACGTTCGAGGGCGAGACCACCGGACCCGGCGGGGACACCTCCCCGGCCGTGACCGACGGAAGCGTCACCGACGACGCGCAGGAGATCGTCACCGACGTCTACAACCCCGACGGCGAGCGTCAGGACGACGGCGACGTCGACCGCGAGCCGACCGCCGAGAACGGCGTCGTCGTCGAGGGCGACAACGTCTCCCCGGAGCTCGCCGACGCGGCCGCGGCCGAGGTCAACGCCGCCGAGCAGGGCGACGCCGCCACCGCGAGCCTGCACGCGCCCGGCGGCGAGTCGGCTCCCGACCCGCGCTGACGCACCGCTGGACACCGAACACCCGGACGAGCCCGTCACCGACACCGGTGGCGGGCTCGTCCGTCTTCGTCTCTCGGTCAGCTACGACGGGACGGCGCTGCACGGCTGGGCACGTCAGCCGGCCATGCGCACCGTGCAGGGCGACCTCGAGCAGGCGCTCAGCACGGTCCTGCGCACACCGGTCGAGCTGACGGTCGCCGGCCGCACCGACGCCGGCGTGCACGCCACCGGTCAGGTCGCCCACTGCGACGTCCCGCGGGCGCTGTGGGACCAGCACCGCGACCGGCTCGTGCGGCGGCTGCGTGGGGTGCTCCCCGCCGACATCGCCGTGCCCGCGGTGGCCGAGGCGCACCCGGACTTCGACGCCCGGTTCGCCGCCCTCGGGCGGCACTACGTCTACCGGCTGACCGACGCACCCGGCGGGCCGCCACCGTTGCGGCGGGCCGACACCGTCGCCTGGCCCCGCGCACTGGACGCCGGCGCGATGGCGGCGGCGGCTGCGCTGTTGCTGGGCGAGCACGACTTCGCCGCCTTCTGCCGTCGCCGGGAGGGCGCCACGACCATCCGGACCCTGCTCGCCCTGCAGGTTACCCGGGTCGGCGAGCTGGTGACCATCGAGGCCTCGGCCGACGCGTTCTGCCACTCCATGGTGCGCAGCCTCGTGGGAGCGCTGACCACGGTCGGCGAGGGACGACGCCCACCCCACTGGCCCGCCACGCTGCTCGCGCGCGACGAACGGGCCAGCGAGGTGCCGGTCGCGCCGGCCGCTGGGCTGACGCTGGTGCGGGTCGACTACCCGCCCGACGACATGCTGGCCGACCGGGCCCTCCTCACCCGCGCCCGCCGCGGCTGAGGGAGGACGCCGCCGGCCCCCGCCCCGTGCGCGTTCGGAGCGGGACCTGCGGCGGGCCGTTGCCTCACCCGAGGTCCGCGACCGCCTCGGCGATCGGGGTGTCGCCCCCGATGAGCTCCACGACGGCCCCCTCGCGCCCCTCGTCGAGGAGCGCGACCAGAGTCGCCGCCACGTCGTCGCGTGGGACGCTGCCGTAGCCGATCCCGTGGCCCGCGGTCACCCGGCCGGTGCCCGGATCGTCGGTGAGCCCGCCGGGGCGCAGGATCGTCACCGCCAGCGCCTCCCGGGGGAGGATCTCGTCCTCCGCCCGCAGCTTGGCCTGCAGGTACACCGCCATCGACGGGTCCACCCCCTGCGGCGTGCCCTCGCGGGCCTGCTCCACACCCATCGAGGACAGCAGCACGTACCGGCGGACGCCGGCCCGCTCGGCAGCGTCGGCGAGCAGCACCGCGGCACCGTGGTCGACGGTGTGCTTGCGGGCCTCCCCGCTGCCCGGGCCGGCACCGGCGGCGAACACGACGGCGTCGGCCCCGCGGACGACGTCGGCGAGTTCCTCGACCGTGGCCGACTCGAGGTCGACCACCGCCGGCTCGGCGCCGTCGCTCTCCAGGTCCGGGGTGTGGTCGGGATTGCGGATGAGACCCACGACGGTGTCGCCGCGGGCGGTGAGCAGACGGCTGAGACGTCGGGCGACCTGCCCGTGGGCTCCGGCGAGAACGATGCGCATGTCGGGGCCCTACCCGGCGGCGTCGGGAGCTACCGCCCGGGCCCGGGCCAGATCGGCGGGGGTGTCGCAGTCCAGCCACGGCGGCGGAGCCCCGGGGATCACGGCCGGTCGGAGCCGGTCCACGGTGAGCGGCGCCAGCACCCGCCGCAGCGAGGTCGGGCCGCCGTCGCGGGGGAGCGCGGCCCGCAGGGCTGCCGTGCGCCACACGCCCAGCAGGAACTGGTCGCGCCCGCCGTCGTCGACGACGAGCACACCGTCGGCGGCCAGCGCCGTGCGCAGCTGGGCGATGAGCGCGGCGGAGAGGAAGGGCAGATCCCCGGCCAGGAGCGCCACGACGTCGCCGGCCACCTCGGGCAGCCCCGCGCGCAGCGCCGCGACCGGGCCGCCGCCGGGTGGCTGCTCCCGGACGACGACGACGCCGTCGGGCACCGGCTGCGGAGGCCCGACGACGATCCGTCGCTCGGCGTCGGTGACCGCGCCGAGCACGGCGGCGAGCATGGTCCGGCCGCCGACCACGAGCTGCGGCTTGGCCTGCCCACCCAGGCGTGCGGCGCGACCGCCGGCGAGCACCAGGGCGGAGTACGGGGGCGGCTGGTCCACGGCGTCACCGTAGGCGGCGTGGGTACCGTCCCTGCCGTGGGACGAGTGACCAGCCGGACGCCGGTGCTGCGGATCCGTGGCGAGCAGCGCACCAGCCGACCCGACACCGTGGCCGCGGAGGAGCCGCTGGAGATCCGGCTGGCCGGCACCCCGCTCGCGGTCACCATGCGCACGCCCGGCGACGACTTCGACCTCGTGCACGGCTTCCTGGCCACCGAGGGCGTCATCGCCGGACCGGACGACGTCGCCGGGCTGCGCTACTGCGACTCGGTCGACGCCGACGGGCGGAACACCTACAACGTCGTCGACGTCGACCTGGCGGCCGGAGTGCCGATCCCCGACACCGGGCTGGAGCGGAACTTCTACACCTCCAGCTCCTGCGGGGTCTGCGGCAAGGCCAGCATCGACGCCATCCGCACGAAGACCGCCCACGACGTCGCCGCGGACGACGTCCGGCTCCCGCTGGAGACGCTGCTGGCGCTGCCCGGCCGGCTGCGCGCGGAGCAGGAGGTGTTCGACAAGACCGGTGGGCTGCACGCCGCCGGCCTCTTCGGCGCCGACGGGCAGCTGCGGGCGCTGCGCGAGGACGTCGGCCGGCACAACGCGGTGGACAAGGTGATCGGCGACGGCGTCCGCGCGGGTCGGCTGCCGCTGGCCGGGCACGTCCTCATGGTCAGCGGCCGGGCCAGCTTCGAGCTGACCCAGAAAGCGGCGATGGCCGGCATCCCGGTGCTCGCTGCGGTGTCCGCGCCGTCGTCCCTGGCGGTGGAGCTGGCCCGCGAGGTCGGCATCACCCTCGTCGGGTTCCTCCGCGGTGACGGCTGCAACGTCTACACCCGCACCGAGCGGATAGTCCTGCCCGACTGAGCGGAACCGGACCACGCCACCCGGTCAGCGTGAGCCGCCCCTGCGTGGCAGCGCGAGGAGTGGGGGCCGGAGGCTCCCGCGACCGAACGCTGGGACACGCTCAGCGCAGCCGGGGGACGGCTCCTGGCCGCGGTGTCGTCCGGAGGACGACGATGTGCTCAGTGGTCGCCACCGCGGAGCTGGCTGACGACGTGGGGGAGCAGGGGGCCCAGGACCGCGAGGCCGTCCCTCGCGCCGCCGGCCGAGCCCGGCAGGTTGACGATCAGCGTGCGCCCCGCGGTCCCGGCCACCCCGCGGGAGAGGACCGCCGTCGGCACGCCGTTGTCCGCCCCGTACCGGCGGACCGCCTCGGCGATGCCGGGCGCCTCGCGTTCCAGCACCCGGCGGGTCGCCTCCGGGGTGACGTCGGTGGGGGAGAGCCCGGTGCCTCCGGTGGTGAGGACGACCTCGATGTGGGCGTCGACGGCCGCGCGCAGCACGTCCGCCAGCTCGTCGACGTCGTCCGGGCGGACCTTGGGGCCCTCCACGTGGAAACCGAGCTCGGCGAGCCCGGCGGCGAGCACGGGGCCGCTGCGGTCCTCGTAGACGCCGGCGGCGGCGCGGTTGGAGGCGGTGACGACCAGCGCGCGGGCGTTCGGGGGCAGCTCGCTCATCGCACCCACTCCCCGCTCTTCCCGCCGGACTTCCGCAGCAGCCGGACGTCGGTGATGGTGGCCCGCGGGTCGACCGCCTTCACCATGTCGATCATGGTGAGGCCGGCGACGGTGACGGCGGTGAGCGCCTCCATCTCCACCCCGGTGCGGTCGGCGGTGCGCGCGGTCGCGCGGATCTCCACGGCGTCGTCGGCCACCTCGATGTCGACGGTGACCCCGTGCAGCGCGATCGGGTGGCACAGCGGCACGAGGTCCGGCGTCCGCTTGGCCCCGGCGATACCCGCGATGCGCGCCACGGCGACGGCGTCGCCCTTCGGTACGCCCGTGCCGCGGAGCAGGCCCACGACCTCGGCGCTGACCAGCACGCGCCCGGCGGCGGTCGCCTCCCGCGCGGTCACCGCCTTCGCGCTGACGTCGACCATGCGTGCGGCGCCGGTCTCGTCGACGTGGGTCAGCCTCGCATCACTCACCGGAGCGCTCCTTCGATCAGCACGACGTCGACCTCGGCGCCGGCGGCCAGTTCGGTGACGTCCTCGGGGACGACGACCAGGCAATTCGCGCGCGCCAGGTGCGCGACCAGGTGCGAGCCGGGGCCGCCGACCTGGGAGACCTCGCCGCTCTCGTACCGCCCGCGCAGGAACTGCCGGCGGCCCGCGGGCGAGCGCAGTGGTCCGGTGAGCCGGGCGGGTGCGCGCAGCCGGTCCGGCGCGGCGTGGCCCAGCGCCCGGCGCAGCGCCGGGCGGACGAAGACCTCGAAGGACACGAAGGCGCTCACCGGGTTGCCGGGCAGCGTCACCACCGGGACGCCGTCGACGGTGCCCGCCCCCTGCGGCCCGCCCGGCTGCATCGCGACCTTGCCGAACTCGACGGTGCCCAGGCCGGCGAAGGCGTCCTTGACCACCTCGTAGGCGCCCGCGCTCACGCCGCCGCTCGTGACCAGCAGGTCGGCGGTCGCGAGCTCCGCGCGCACCGTGCCGAGGAACTGGTCGACGTCGTCGGGGACGAAGTGCAGCCGGCGCGGTACGCCGCCGGCCTCCTCGACGGCCGCGGCCAGCAGCAGGGAGTTGGACTCGTAGATCTGGCCGGGTCGGAGCGGCTCTCCCGGGGCGACCAGCTCGCTGCCGGTCGAGAGGACCAGCACCCGGGGGCGGCGGCGCACCGGCAGCTCGGTGAGGCCCACCGCGGCGGCCAGGCCGAGCTGGGCGGCGCCCAGCGGCGAGCCCGCCGACAGGGCGACGGCCCCGGCGGCGATGTCCTCGCCGGCCCGCCGCAGGTGGCTGCCGGCGGCCGGGGAGTCCCGGATCTCGACCAGGTCGGTGCCGCCGTCGGTGAGCTCGACCGGGACGACGACGTCCGCGCCCGGGGGCAGCGGGGCGCCGGTCATGATCCGGTGCACCGTGCCGGGAGCCAGGGGGACGACGTCGGTGCGGCCGGCGGGGATGTCCTCGGCGACGGGCAGTCGCACGGGCCGGTCAGCGGCACCGCCGACCTCCGCCCAGCGCGCGGCGTAGCCGTCCATCGCCGAGTTGTCGAAGCCGGGCAGCGCGACCGCCGCCACGACGTCGCGGGCGAGGACCCGGCCGTGCGCCGCGGCCAGGGGGAGGAACTCCTCGGGCATCGGGGGGAGCAGGGCGGTGACCGCCGCCTGGTGTTCCTCGACCGTCCGCACGGGGCACATCCTCGCTGATCGGGGGAGAAGGGGCACGGAGTGGCCGACGTCGTGGTGCTGGGGCAGATCGGATGCGACGTGGTGGTCCACGCGGGGCAGCGGCGCGCGCTGCTCGGCGGCAAGGGCGCCAACCAGGCCGTCGCGCTCACCCAGCTGGCCGTGCCGGTCGCGCTGGTGGGCGTGGTCGGGGACGACGAGGCGGGCGCGGCCGTCCGGGAGCAGGCGTCCGCCGACGGCATCGACGTGCGCGCCGTCGTCGTCCGGCGAGGTTCGCGGACCGCGGTCCTCACCGACCTGGTGGGGGAGGGCGGCGACCGCCGGCTGCGCGAGCACGTCCCCGACGACGTGCTCCTGACCGCCGCGGACGTGCGGGCCGCAGCCGGGCTGATCGCCGCCTGCCCGGCGCTGAGCGTGCAGCTGCAGCAGCCGGGCGCCGCGGTGCGCGCCGCCCTGGACATCGCTCCGGCGACCGCGCTCGTCGTCGCCGACGGTGCGCCCTCCGACGGGGCGACCCGGGCGGCGGTCCTGGCGCGGGCCCAGGTCGTGCGCGCCGACGCCCACGAGGCGGAGCTCCTGACGGGCCGTGAACTCCCCGACGTGGCGGCCGTCCGCGCCGCCGCGGCCGACCTGCTGGCCGCCGGGCCTCGGCTCGTCTCCCTCGCCGCCCGGGAGGCCGGGGACCTCGTCGCCTGGCGGGCGGGGCCGCCCCTCGGGCGCGCGGAGGAGGGCGACGCCGGTCCGCGGTGGACGGACGGGGACGTGCTCGTGCCCCTGCTCGGCGACGACCCGGTCGACCCCACAGGGGCGGGCGACGCCTCGGTGGCGGCGTTGACCGCCGCGCTGCTGCGCGGCGAGGGCCCCGAGGACGCCGCCTGGGCGGCCGGTGCCGCGGCGGCGCTCACGGTCGGCCACGCCGGGGGACGCCCCCGCCTGACCCCCGACCGGGTGAGCGAGCAGGCTCGCCGGGGCCGCGCCGGCTGAGCGCTCCGGTTAAGGTCCAGCCACCAGGGACGGCGAGGAGGACGCGTGGCCGAGATCGACCGGATGCTCGAGGCGAACCAGCGGTGGGCGGAGCAGTTCCCGGGCAGCAAGCCGGTGCGCCCGGCCCGGAAGGTCGCCGTGGTGGCCTGCATGGACGCACGGATCCCGCTGTTCGGCGTCCTGGGCCTCGAGGTGGGCGATGCGCACGTCATCCGCAACGCCGGCGGCGTCATCACCGAGGACGTCATCCGGTCGCTGACGATCAGCCAGCACGCCCTGGGCACCCGGGAGATCGTGCTCATCCACCACACCGAGTGCGGGCTGCAGGCCACGGACGACGTCAGCTTCTCCGACGCGGTGACGGAGGCCACCGGTCGGCGTCCCCCCTGGGCGGCGCGCGCCTTCTCCGACGTCGACGCCGACGTGCGTGAGTCGATCATGCTGATCAAGGAGAGCCCGTACCTCCTCTCCCACGAGGTGCGTGGCTTCGTCTACGACGTCAGCACGGGGCTGCTGCGGGAGGTCCGCTAGCCGCACGGCGAGGCGCCGCTGCACTCCTCAGGCGTAGCAGCGCAGCGGGCCGCCGTGGTAGGCCACCATGTCGCGCAGGGCGCCGAGGACGTCGATCTCGGCGCCCCGTTCGGCGCCGCCGATCTCCAGGAGCGCGCGGTGCAGGTTGCCGACGATCCGCTCGGGGTCCAGCCACTCGGCGTACTCCCCGAGGTCGGTCTGCCGCGCGGCGTCCAGCGGGGACAGCCCGGCGGCGTGCGCCTGCTCGGCGGTGCGCTGCACGAACCGCAGGTAGCCCTCGGTCCGGTCGAAGATCTCCGGCCCGCACACCGCCCCGTGCCCCGGGACGAGCACCCGCGGTGACAGCGCGCGGAGCCGGTCCAGCGCGTCGAGCGCGCCGGCGATCGACCCGGCGAGCAGGAACGGGGTGCCGCCGTTGAACACCAGGTCGCCCGTGAACAGCACCCGCTCCTCGGGGAGCCAGGCGATCGAGTCGTTGGTGGTGTGCGCCGCGGTACCGACGTGGCGGACGTCCACCCGGCGATCGTCGACCCAGACGTCCACGCCGTCGCGGTAGGTGAGGAACGGCGGGGCCGGGGGCAGCTCGCCCCACTCCACCGGCTCGAAGAGGACGCCGTCGGGCGGCGGCGCCTGGCCGATCATCAGCCGGCGGGTCTCCTCGTGGCCGATGATCGTCGCCTCGGGGAAGTAGCCGTTGCCGAAGGTGTGGTCGCCGTGGTGGTGGGTGTTGAGCAGGGTGCGCACCGGCGCGGTGGTCACCCGCTGCATCGCCCCGAGGAGGCCACGGGTGCGCCGCTCGGTGGAGCAGGCGTCGATGGCCAGCACCCGCGATCCGCCGACGACGAAGCCGGTGTTGTTGATCCACCAGCTGCCGTCGGGCTGGATGTAGGCGAACACCCCCTCGGCGACCTCCTCCACCCGCGGGTCCGGCAGCCCTCCGCCGTCAGCTCCGTGTCCTGACACGCCCGCTCCTCTCAGCCGTGCTCGTCCCGTCGTCGCAGCGGGCATCGGCCACAGGTCCGCTCCTCCGGCATGACGGCGGTCACACTGCCGGAGCCGGGATCCTCGTGCCACCCCGCGAGAGGTCGGGTGGCTCGCGGCGGCTGGTAAGGTGCTCGGTTGGCGCGTGTGCCGGCTGGTGCCACGCGTGCAGCTCCGTCTCCCGTGCTCGGCGAGGCGATCCACCAGCATCCCGACGACGACGGAGGACACGAGCGCCGTGCGCACGTACACCCCTAAGCCCGGTCAGGTCGACCGGGCCTGGCTCGTCATCGACGCCACCGATGTGGTGCTCGGTCGACTGGCCAGCCAGACCGCGCAGCTCCTGCGCGGCAAGCACAAGCCGCAGTACGCCCCGCACGTCGACGTCGGTGACTTCGTCGTCATCGTCAACGCCGGCAAGGTGGCCCTCACGGGCAGCAAGCGGGACGACAAGCGGGCCTACCGCCACTCCGGTCACCCGGGTGGCCTGAAGACCATCAACGTCGGCGACCAGCTGCGCACCCACCCCGACCGCGTCATCGAGCGCGCGATCAAGGGCATGCTGCCGCACAACAGCCTGGGCCGTCAGATGCTCAAGAAGCTCAAGGTCTACGCGGGCCCCGAGCACCCCCACGCTGCGCAGCAGCCCCAGAACTACGAGATCAAGCAGGTGGCCCAGTGACCAGCGCTCTGACCGTGACCGACGCCGACGGGCGTCCGATCCAGACCGTCGGCCGCCGCAAGGAGGCCATCGTCCGGGTGCGCCTCGTGCCCGGCACCGGCCAGTTCACCCTCAACGGCCGCACGCTCGAGCAGTACTTCCCGAACAAGGTGCACCAGCAGCTCATCCGTGAGCCGTTCGTGACCCTCGAGAAGGCCGAGCAGTACGACGTCATCGCGCTCCTCAAGGGTGGCGGCGTCACCGGCCAGGCCGGCGCGCTGCGCCTGGGCATCGCCCGCGCCCTGATCGAGGTCGAGGCCGAGGACCGCCCGGCGCTGAAGAAGGCCGGCTTCCTCACCCGTGACCCGCGGGTCAAGGAGCGCAAGAAGTACGGGCTCAAGAAGGCCCGCAAGGCGCCCCAGTACTCCAAGCGCTGACCGGTACGTCCGTGGGTCGCCTGTTCGGGACCGACGGCGTGCGGGGTCGTGCCAACGCCGACCTCACGCCGGAGCTGGCGCTCTCGGTGGCTCGTGCCGCCGCAGGCGTGCTCGCCGACCGCGACGGGACCTCGCGTCCCGTCGCGGTCGTCGGCCGCGACCCCCGGGCCAGCGGGGAGATGCTGGAGGCCGCCGTCGTGGCGGGGCTGGCCAGCGCGGGGGCCGAGGTGCTCCTCGCCGGCGTCGTCCCCACGCCGGCCCTGGCGCACCTGACCGGGTCGACCGGCGCCGACCTCGGCGTCATGATCTCGGCCAGCCACAACCCCATGCCCGACAACGGCATCAAGCTGTTCAGCCGGGGTGGGCACAAGCTGCCCGACGCCGTCGAGGTGGCGATCGAGCAGGCCGTCGCCGACGGCCACCCCGTGGGCCACCGGCCCACCGGCGCCGGCATCGGCCGGGTCGTCCCCCTGTCGGGTGCCGTCGACGACTACGTCGCCCACCTGCTCGCGGCCGTCGACCAGCCGTTGCGCGGCCTCTCCGTGGTCGTCGACGGGGCGCACGGCGCGGCCGCCGCAGTCGCCCCCGAGGTGTACCGGCGCGCCGGTGCGACCGTGCACGCCATCGGCTGCGCGCCCGACGGGTGGAACATCAACGACGGGATCGGCTCGACCCACCTGGATCCGCTGATCGAGGCGGTCCGGGCGCAGGGCGCCGACCTGGGTCTCGCCCACGACGGCGATGCCGACCGCTGCCTGGCGGTGACCGCCGACGGGCACGTCGTCGACGGCGACGCGATCCTCGCCGTCTGCGCCCTCGCGATGCACGAGCGCGGCGACCTCACGGACGCCACGGTCGTGGCGACCGTGATGAGCAACCTCGGCTTCCACCACGCCATGCGCGACGCCGGCATCGCCGTGCAGACCACCGCCGTGGGCGACCGGTACGTCCTCGAGGCTCTCCGCGCGGGGGGCTTGAGCCTGGGCGGCGAGCAGAGCGGCCACCTGGTCTTCCTCGACCACGCCACGACCGGCGACGGGCTGCTCACCGGGCTGGCGCTGATGGCCCGCATGTCGGCCACCGGTGCCTCCCTGGCCGAGCTGGCCGCCGTCGTGCAGAAGCTGCCGCAGGTCCTGATCAACGTGCCGGTCACCGACCGGATGGCGGTGGCGGAGAGCACCGAGGTCGCCGAGGCGGTCAACGCCGTCGAGGCGGAGCTCGGGGACACCGGCCGGGTGCTGCTGCGCCCCTCCGGGACCGAGCAGCTGGTCCGGGTGATGGTCGAGGCCCCCACGCAGGCCCTTGCCGACGCCGTCGCCGGCCGGCTCGCGGACGTCGTCGCCCGCGTCGGCTGAGGGACGCCGGGTTCCGCGGACCGCCCCCTGAGGGGTGGGTCGCGCCCGCGCGTGGCCCGAACGGTGGCGCGCCACCGGTACCCTCGGGCGAATGTGCGGAATCGTGGGTTACGTCGGCCCGCAGGACGCCCGGGACGTCGTCCTGGAAGGCCTGCGCCGGCTCGAGTACCGGGGGTACGACTCCGCCGGGATCGCGGTGCTGGCGGACGGTGGGCTGACCACCGCGAAGAAGGCCGGCAAGCTGGCGAACCTGGAGAAGGTGCTCGCCGAGGAACCCCTGCCCGCGGCCACCACGGCCATCGGGCACACCCGGTGGGCCACCCACGGCGGGCCGACCGACCGCAACGCCCACCCGCACGTCTCCGCCGACGGCGACGTCGCGGTGATCCACAACGGGATCATCGAGAACTTCGCCTCCCTGCGGGCCGAGTGCGAGTCCGCCGGCATCGAGTTCTCCTCGGAGACCGACACCGAGGTCGCCGCGCACCTGCTGGCGGCCGCGTACCGTGACGCGCCCGCCGGCGAGGGCCGGCTGGCCGAGGCGATGCGGGCGGTCTGCCGCCGGCTCGAGGGCGCGTTCACCCTCGTGGCCACGCACGCCGCCGAGCCCGACACCCTCGTGGCCGCCCGGCGCAGCAGCCCCCTGGTCGTCGGTGTGGGCGACGGCGAGTACTTCCTGGGCTCCGACGTCGCGGCATTCATCGGCCACACCCGCAACGCGCTCGAGCTGGGGCAGGACCAGGTCGTCGAGATCGACCGCGCCGCGGGGGTGACGGTCACCGACTTCGACGGCGCCGCGGTGGAGCCCACCGCGTACACCGTCGACTGGGACGCCGCCGCCGCCGAGAAGGGCGGCTACGACTGGTTCATGCTCAAGGAGATCGCCGAGCAGCCCGAGGCGGTCGCGAACACGCTGCTGGGCCGGCTGGGCGAGACCGGCCGGCTCGTGCTGGACGAGGTGCGGCTGTCCGACCAGGAGCTGCGCGACATCGACAAGATCTTCGTCGTCGCCTGCGGCACCGCCTACCACGCCGGCCTGATCGCCAAGTACGCCATCGAGCACTGGACGCGCATCCCGGTCGAGGTGGAGGTGGCCAGCGAGTTCCGCTACCGCGACCCGGTGCTGGACCGCTCCACGCTCGTCGTCGTCATCAGCCAGTCCGGCGAGACGATGGACACCCTCATGGCGCTGCGGCACGCCCGCGACCAGAAGGCCCGTGTCCTGGCGATCTGCAACGCCAACGGCTCGACCATCCCGCGGGAGTCCGACGCCGTCCTCTACACCCACGCCGGGCCGGAGATCGCGGTCGCCTCGACCAAGGGCTTCCTCACCCAGGTCGTGGCCTGCTACCTCGTCGGGCTGTTCCTCGCCCAGGTGCGCGGGATGAAGTTCGCGGACGAGGTCGCCGCCATCGTCGACGACCTGCGCACGCTGCCCGACGCCGTCGCCACGGTGCTGGCCGAGACGGAGCCGGTGCGCGAGCTGGCCCGCGACCTGGCCGACGCGGACACCATCCTGTTCCTCGGCCGGCACGTCGGCTTCCCGGTGGCGCTTGAGGGCGCGCTCAAGCTCAAGGAGCTGGCCTACATCCACGCCGAGGGCTTCGCCGCCGGCGAGCTCAAGCACGGCCCGATCGCGCTGATCGACCAGGGCACGCCGGTCGTCGTCGTGGTCCCGTCGCCGCGCAGCCGCGAGTCGGTGCACGGCAAGGTGGTGTCCAACATCCAGGAGGTGCGGGCCCGCGGTGCCCGCACCATCGTGATCGCCGAGGAGGGCGACGAGGACGTCGTCCCCTACGCCGACCACCTGATCCGCGTGCCGCGCACCCCGACGCTGCTCGCGCCGGTGGTGACCACCGTGCCGCTGCAGGTGCTGGCCTGCGAGATCGCCGCCACCCGCGGGCTCGACGTCGACCAGCCACGCAACCTGGCCAAGTCGGTCACCGTCGAGTAGCTCGCGCTGGGATCAGGGAACCTGATCATGGCGCGTCCTCCCGCACGGTGGGCGGTGAGGGCGGACGCGTTGCGGTGAGGGAGGACGGCCCCGCGCGGGGCGGATCTCGGCGCGGCAGACTGGCCACGTGATCATCGGGGTCGGGATCGACGTCGTGCCGGTCGAGCGCTTCGCCGCGTCGCTCGTGCGCACACCCGCGCTGCGCGACCGGCTCTTCACCGCGGCCGAGCAGCACACGCCCTCCGGGGCGCCGCGGAGCAGCGAGTCGCTGGCCGCCCGCTTCGCCGCCAAGGAGGCCCTGGCCAAGGCGCTGGGCGCGCCGGGGGACCTGCGGTGGCACGACGCCGAGGTCACCGTCGGCGACCACGGACGGCCGCGCCTGGAGGTGCGCGGGAGCGTCGCCGGCCGGGCCGCCCAGCTCGGGGTGACCACCTGGCACGTCTCGCTCAGCCACGACGGCGGGATCGCCTCGGCCGTGGTGGTGGCCGAGGGTCTCGCCGTGCTCGGGGACGCCCGATGATCGGCCTGTACACCGCCGAGGAGGTCCGAGCGGCCGAGGCGCCGCTGCTGGCCGCCACCGCCGAGGGCGCACTGATGGAGCGCGCGGCCGCGGGCCTGGCCTCGGTGTGCGGACGCCTGCTCGGCGCGGTCTACGGACGGCGGGTCGCCCTGCTCGTCGGCAGCGGCAACAACGGTGGCGACGCGCTCCTGGCCGGCGCCCGCCTGGCCGGCCGGGGAGCCCGCGTCACCGCCGTCCTCCTGGACCCCGAGCGCGCGCACCCCGCGGGCCTGTCCGCCCTGCGGCGGGCCGGTGGGCGGGTGCTGGCCGCCGCGGACCCGGCGGCGCAGCAGCCGATCGCGCGCGCCGACCTGGTGCTGGACGGGATGCTGGGCATCGGCGGCCGCGGCGGGCTGCGGCGGAACGCGGTCGAGCTCGCTTGGGCAGCCGCGGACGGCGCGGGCATCACCGTCGCCGTCGACGTCCCCAGCGGCATCGACGCCTCCACCGGAGAGGTGGACGGGGTCGCCTTCCCCGCGCTGCACACGGTCACCTTCGGCGCGGTGAAGCGCGGGCTGGTCGTGGGTGAGGGGCGGGGCCACGCCGGGCAGGTCCACCTCGTCGACATCGGGCTGGGCCCCCACCTGCCCGCCGCGACGGCCTGGCAGCTCACCGACGCCGACGTCGCGGCCCGCCTCGAGCCGCCGTCCGCGGGGGACGACAAGTACTCCCAGGGCGTCGTCGGCGTCCTCGCCGGGTCTGCCACCTACCCGGGGGCCGCGGTGCTGTGCACCGGCGCCGCGCTGCGCACCCGTCCCGGCCTGGTCCGCTACGCCGGGGGAGCGGCCGAGGGCGTCCGCGCGGCGTGGCCCGAGGCGCTGGTCACCGAGGGCGGGCCCGGCGACGCCGGACGCGTGCAGGCCTGGGTGGTCGGGCCCGGCGGCGGTACCGACGACGCCGCGCGCGCGGCGCTCGCGGAGGTCCTGGCCACCGACCTGCCGGTGCTGGTCGACGCCGACGCCCTCACGCTGCTGGCGCGCGAGCCCGACCTGGTGCGGCGGCGGAGCGCGCCGACGGTGCTGACCCCGCACGACCGCGAGTTCGAGCGCTTCGGCACCCCCGTGGGCACCGACCGGATCGGGGCGGCCCGCCGGCTGGCCGCGGACCTCGGGGCCGTGGTCCTGCTCAAGGGCGACGCCACCGTCGTCGCGGACCCCGGCGGGACGACGTTCGTGAACGGCACCGGCACCGCGGACCTGGCGACCGCGGGCACCGGCGACGTCCTCAGCGGCATCGCCGGAGCCGTCCTCGCGACCCAGGGCACCACCGGCCTGGACACCGCCGAGGCGGCCGCCGTCGCCGCCCACGTGCACGGCCGGGCCGGCCGGCTCGCCGCGTGGCGCGGGCCGCTGATCGCCGGCGATCTCGTGCGGCGGCTGCCGGAGGCCGTCGGCCAGGTGCGCGGGGTCCCGCCGGCCCTCCTGGGAGACTCGCCGACGTGACCACGACTCCGGGAGCCGGCCGCGCCGAGGTGGTCGTCGACCTCGACGCGATCGCCGCGAACACCGCCGTGCTGCGCGAGCGGGTCGGCCGCCCGCTCATGGCCGTGGTCAAGGCCGACGGGTACGGCCACGGCCTGGTGCCCGCGGCCCGCGCCGTCCTCGCCGGCGGCGCGGACTGCCTCGGGGTCGCTGTCGTGGCCGAGGCGCTCGCCCTGCGCGCCGCCGGGGTGACCGCGCCGGTCCTCGCCTGGCTGAACGGGCCGGGCACGGACGTCGCGGCCGCGCTGGCCGCCGACGTCGAGCTCTCCGTCAGCGCCGGCTGGGGACTCGAGGAGGTGCTCGCCGCCGCCCGTGCCGCGGGCCGGCCCGCCCGCGTGCACCTGGCCGTCGACACCGGGCTCTCCCGCGAGGGCGCCACCCCCGACGACTGGCCCGGCCTGGTCGCCGCCGCGGCCCGCGCGCAGGCCGACGGGGACGTCGCCGTCGTCGGGCTGTGGAGCCACCTCGCGTATGCCGACGCGCCCACGCACCCCACGATCGGCGCCCAGGTGCGGGTGTTCGAGCAGGCGGTGGCGGTGGCCCGGGACGCGGGTCTGACCGACGCCCGGCGGCACCTGGCCAACTCGGCCGCGACCATCGCGCTGCCCGGGACGTGGTTCGACCTGGTGCGGCCCGGCATCGCCCTGTACGGGCTGGACCCCATGGGTGGGGACCCGCGGCAGCACGGCCTGCGCCCGGCGATGACGGTGCGGGCGCAGGTCGCCCACACCAAGCGGGTACCGGCCGGTGCCGGCGTCTCCTACGGGCACACCTACGCCACGGAGCGGGAGACGACGCTGGCCCTCGTGCCGGTCGGCTACGCCGACGGCATCCCGCGGGCGGTGGGCAACCGGGCTCCGGTCCTCGCCGCGGGCGCGCAGCGGACGATCGCCGGCCGGGTGTGCATGGACCAGTTCGTGCTCGACGTCGGCGACGACGGGATCGCCCCGGGCGACGACGTCGTGCTCTGGGGCCCGGGGGACGACGGGGAGCCGACGGCGCAGCAGTGGGCCGACGCGGGCGACACCATCCACTACGAGCTGGTCACCCGGGTCGGTGGGCGCTTCACCCGCCGCTACGTCGGCTCGGCCGGTTCGATCTGATGGCGCGCGCACGCCAGCAGCACGCCCATCCCGCCGCGCACACCGTCGGGGTGGTCGGCGCCGTCGTCGGCCTGGCCGCGGCCGGGACCGCCGCAGGCGTCGCGCTCACCCGGATCGCCCGGCGCCGGCTGAGCGTCGAGGCGCCACGACCGGCCGACCTCGCGGCCGTGCCGGAGGCGGAGCTGCGGGCCAGTGACCCGCTGGGTCCGGACGCCCGGCGCGCGGACCGCACGGCGCTGGTGCGCGCGGCCGACGGCGTCCTGCTCAACGTGGAGGAGGTCGGTCCGCCCGATGCGCCGCTGACCGTCGTCTTCGTCCACGGCTACACGCTGTCGATGGGCTCCTGGGCCTTCCAGCGCCGCACCCTCGCCGCCCAGCTGGCCACGGCGAACGGCCACCGGCCCACCGCCCGGCTGGTCTTCTACGACCAGCGCGGGCACGGTGCGTCCGGGCGGGGGCCGAGCGAGCACTCGACCATCGAGCAGCTGGCCAGCGACCTGGCGGTCGTGCTCGACGCGCGGGTGCCCCGGGGCCCGGTGGTCCTGGTCGGCCACTCCATGGGCGGCATGACCGTCATGGGGCTGGCCGCGCTGCGCCCCGAGCTGTTCGGCACCCGGATCGTCGGGGCGGCGCTGCTGTCCACCTCCAGCGGGAACCTGGCCGACCTGACCTTCGGGCTGCCGAAGTTCCTCACGCGGGTGCGGGCGACGGTGCTGCCGATCGCGGCGTGGACGATGCGCCGCCGGCCGGCCATCGCGGAAGGCACGCGGCGGGCGGCCGCCGATCTGATCTCGGTCGTCACCCGCTCGCTGTCCTTCGCCTCGCCCGACGTCGACCCCGCGCTCGTCCACTACCTCGACGCGATGATCGCCGGGACGCCGGTCGACGTGATCGCGGAGTTCTACCCCGCGCTGGCCGGGCTGGACGGGACGGGCGCCCTGGAGCCGCTGCGCCGCGTCCCGACGCTGGTCCTCACCGGCGACGCCGACCGGATGATCCCCCAGGAGCACAGCGAGCTGATCATCGAGCGGCTGCCGGAATCGGAGTTCGTGGTCGTCCCCGGCGCCGGGCACATGGTCCTGCTGGAGAAACCGGACGTGGTGGACGAGGCGCTCACCGGGCTGCTGCGCCGGGTCGCCGCCGCGCAGCCCGGGGGCCGCTGACGATGGCCCCCCGATCGCCGGCGCCCGACGCGGCCGCCGAGGACGTGGCGCGCACCGCGGCCGCGTCCCCCGACTGGGGCACGCTCGCCACCGTGGCCAGCGACTGCGTCGCCTGCCCCGAGCTCGCCGCCACCCGGCAGCACGTCGTCGTCGGGGACGTGCCGGCGTCCGGCCGGCCGCGGCTGGTGCTGGTCGGCGAGGCGCCGGGCGCCACCGAGGACGAGACCGGCCGGCCGTTCGTCGGGAAGTCCGGCCAGCTGCTCGACCACCTGCTGGGCGAGGCCGGTCTGGACCGCGCCGAGGCGGCCGTCCTCAACATCGTCAAGTGCCGCCCGCCGGGGAACCGCACGCCGAAGGCCCCGGAAGTGGCCCGCTGCAGCGGCTGGCTGCGCCGCCAGCTCGAGCTCCTCGACGCGCCCGTCGTCGTCGCCCTGGGCCTCTCGTCGGCGAAGTGGTTCCTCGGCCCGCGCACGGTGCTGGCCGCGGTGCGCGGTCGCCCGCACGAGGTCGGCGGACGGTCGGTCTGGGCGACCTACCACCCGTCGGCGGCGCTCCGCTTCGGGCCGAAGGGCGCACCCCGGGCCGGTCTGCTGGCCGACCTCACCGCCGTCGCCGAGTCGCTGGGAGGTCCTGAGTGAAGGCCGAGCACCTGCTCCCGACCGTCGAGGACACCGAGGCGCTGGGCGCGGCGCTCGCCGGGATCGTCGTCCCCGGGGACCTGGTGATCCTGGTCGGGCCCCTCGGAGCGGGGAAGACCGCGCTGACCCGGGGCCTCGGACGCGGGCTGGGTGTGGCCGAGCCGGTCACCTCGCCCACGTTCGTCATCGCCCGCGTGCACACCGGCGGGCGCCTGCCGCTGGTGCACGTCGACGCCTACCGGCTGGGCGGCGCCGCCGACGTCGACGACCTGGACCTCGACGTCACCGTCGCCGACTCGGTCACCGTCGTCGAGTGGGGGCAGGGCCTGGTCGAGCAGCTGACCGACGAGCACCTCGAGGTGCGGCTGGACCGGCGCGACGACGACGTCCGCACCGCCCTGCTCGTGCCGCACGGCCCCGGCTGGGAGCAGCGGATCGGCTGACGCCGTGGCGGTCCCGGCCCCTGGTCACGCCTGGCCGAGCACCGCCCGCCGCAGCTGCGGTGCCAGCTTCCGGGAGTACTCGGCGGTCAGGTGCATCTCGTCGACGTACACCGGGGTGGTGCCGACGACGGCCGGGCACCGGCCGTCGACGCAGAACCAGTCCTCCGTGGCGACCCAGGTGGCGCCCACCGCCGCCGCGGCGTCGCGCTCGATGCCGGAGGTGGATTCGTAGGAGGCCGTCAGCGGAGCGACGCAGTCGGACGGCGAATTGAAGGCGGTGGCGCAGTCGTCCAGCGCGACCGAGGTCGGGGGCGAGGCCAGCACCACCACCCGCGCGCCCGTCGCCTGCACCCGCCCCATGACCTCCTCGCCGCCCGACCGCCAGGCGGCCGGCACGTCCGCCCGGGTGTCCACCAGCGTCGCGACGTAGTGGTTGCTCATGATCACGACGTCCGGCGGGTCGGCGGCGATGCGGTCCAGCGCCCACTCGCGGTGCGTGTCGCACGAGCGCAGCACCGGCTCGGAGTAGCCGCGGACGGTCGCGGTGATGTTGGGGCACTCGTGCCAGGTCAGCATCTGGATCGACCACTCCTCGGCCGACAGCGCCTGCCGCAGTCCCGGCACCCAGCTCGCCGCGATCGAGTCACCGAGCAGCACGGCCCGCTGTGGCGCGAGCGGGTCGCCGTACACGCAGCGGCCCACGTTGTGCTGGTCGATGTCGAGGCACTCGTCGACCTGCCACTCCGGGGCCTTCGCCAGCGGCAGGTCGCCGAGTGCCGGGACCAGCGGCCCCCACTCGGCGGTGTCGAGCGAGGCCCGGATCTCCTCCCGCAGCGCTGCGTCGGTGGCTCCGGCGTCCGCGGCGTCCAGTGCGGCCGCGGCCGGGGCCGCGGTGACCGCGGGTACCGGCTGGGACCGGTGGTCGGGCAGCAGCGCGATGCACGCCCAGCCGGTCAGGCCGGCGAGCACGGTCAGCCCGGCGGCGCTCCGCACCCGGCGGAGGGCGACCGCGCGGCGTGGCACCCTGCGGGCCGGTCCGGTGCGCGGCGACCGGACGGGGGTGAGCAGCGGCTTCTCCACCACGACGTAGGAGACGGTGGCCAGCAGCACCGAGAGCGCGACGGCGGACCCGTAGAAGGTCCACGTGCCCGGGCCCACCACCACGCCCAGGAGCACGACGACGGGCCAGTGCCACAGGTACAGCGAGTAGGAGATGTCGCCGAGGAACCGCGCGACGGAGCCGGTCAGCAGCCACGTGCTGCCGGGGCCGCCGGAGGCGTTGCCGAACGCCACGAGCGCGGCCGCACCCAGGACGGGGAGCGCGGCGGCGGACCCGGGGAAGTCCGTCTCCGCGGAGTAGGTGAACGCCGCGACGAGGATCGCGGCCAGGCCGGCCCACGCCGCTCCGGCGCGCACGACCGCCGGCAGCCGCTGCAGGGACGCGGCCGACACCGCGACGAGGGCGCCGACGCCCAGTTCCCAGGTGCGGGTGAAGGTGGAGAAGTAGGCGGTCGCCGGGGAGTCGGCGGTGGCGTGCACCGACCAGGCGAACGACGCGGCGCACACGGCGACCGTCGCGCAGCCCAGCGCGACCCGCCGGTGCCGGCCGGCCACGAGCGCGGACACGGCCAGGACGAGCACCGGCCAGCCCAGGTAGAACTGCTCCTCGACCGCGAGCGACCAGAAGTGCTGCACGGGGGAGTGCGGGGTGCCGGCGGCGAAGTAGTCGGTGCCCCGCTGCGCGAAGTGGACGTTGGCGGCGAAGCCGAGCGACCACAGGCTGTCGACGACGATCTGCTGTGCCCGCTGGCCGAGGAAGAGCGTCTGCGCGACGACGCTGGTCACGGCGAGGACCACGACCGCGGCGGGCAGGATGCGGCGGGCCCGGCGGCGGTAGAAGTCGCGGAAGGAAATCCGGCCCGACCGTTCCCGCTCGCGGAGGAGCAGGCCGGTGATGAGGAACCCGGAGATGACGAAGAAGACGTCGACGCCGACGTAGCCGCCCGCGGGCCGGCCGGTGACGTGGTTCAGGACGACCAGGGCGACGGCCAGCGCCCGCAGGCCCTGGATGTCGGGGCGGAAGTGGCTCGTCGTGCCGGCTGCCCGGCGGACGGGGATCCGGGCGGTGGCCGGGGCGGTGACCGGGGCCGGTGGGCGCGGTCGCTCGGGGGCGAGGACGCTCACCGGCGGTCAGGAGAGACGTGGCGGTGTCGCGCGCCGCTGACGGCGTCCGGCATCGGTGGCTCTCATTCGCGCGGGGAGGACGGGTCCGTTCCACCCCGCACCCTATGCGACCCCGAGTGACCATAGGGGCACCGAGCGTGGTGCGTCGTCTCAGTGGCTCAGTGGCGGAAGACGACCAGCCGCAGCATCACGAAGTTCCACGCCGTGCCGAGGCCCTGGGAGATCGCCCAGGCCAGCGTGATGCGCCACGACGACTCCGGCAGCACCAGCAGCGCGAGCGCGTTCACCCCCAGGATCAGGAAGAACGTCGTCCCGTAGAGCAGCGCGAAGCTCCCCGCCCGCCGCGCGCCGCCGGTGACCTGGAAGGCCCAGCGCCGGTTGAGGGCGTACGCGGTGGTGGTGCCGGCGACGAAGCTCAGCGCACGCGCGGCGTGCGTGGGCAGCCCGAGGTGCAGGCCGAGGAAGTACACCGACAGGTCGACGATCGCCGAGAAGCCACCGACGATCGCGAAGCGGACCAGCTGGCCCACCAGCCCCGGGCGGACCGGTGCCGCCGCGTCGTCCTGGACCACGACCACGTCCTCCCGAGGAGCCGTACCGGAACTCCCGTCCCGGCTCCGGCTCGTCGCCGGGTTGCGGGCATTCTCCCCCGAGCGGCCAGGCGATCCGCGGCAGGTGCGTCGGTACCGTCCGCGTCGTGAGCGACCGACACGGTGTCCGGGTGGAGCTGGTCCGTCTGCCGCCGGACGTGCTCCAGGCGCTCGCCGACGGCGACCGGGCCGCGGCCGAGGCGAGGGCGCCCGTGCCGTTGAGCGGATACCTCGCCGGGCCCGAGTGCCACTGGGTGTGGACGATGCGGGCCGAGCAGGTCCGCACGGATCCGCCGAGCGCGGCATGGATCACCGCGGTCGTGTGGGATCCGGAGCGCCGGCTCGCCGTCGGACGGGCCGGCTTCCACGGCCCGCCGGACGACCGGGGCATGGTCGAGATCGGCTACTCGATCGACCCGGAGCACCGCCGGCGGGGATATGCGCGGGCCGCGGTGCGCTCGTTGCTGGACCGGGCCGCCCGCGAGCCCGGCGTCCGGGTCGTGCGGGCCTCGGTCGGCCCGGCCAACGAACCCTCGCTGCAGCTGGTCCGGTCGCTCGGCTTCGTGGTGGTGGGGGAGCAGGTCGACGAGCAGGACGGGCCGGAGATCGTGCACGAGCGCGCGGCCGGCTGACCCGGCGCCGCCCGGCAGGGCCGGCTGCCCGTGCGCACTACCCTGGGCTCTCGTGCTCGTCCTCGCGCTCGACACCGCCACCCCGACCCTGGTCGCCGGCGTGGCCCGGTGGTCGCCGGAGGCCACCGAGGTGCTCGCCGAGCGCGCGGTGCCCTCGGGCACGAAGCACGCCGAGCTGCTCACCCCCGCGATCCGGGTGGCGCTGGATGACGCCGGGGTGACGCTCGCCGATCTCGACGCGGTGGTCACCGGACTCGGGCCCGGGCCGTTCACCGGGCTGCGGGTCGGGATCGTGACCGCCGCGGCGCTGGCCGACGCCCGCGGGCTGCCCGTGGTGGGGGTCTGCTCGCTGGACGCCGTCGGCTCCGGAGCGCGCACGGTGGTCACCGACGCGCGGCGCAAGGAGGTCTACTGGGCCGCCTACGACGCGGCGGGTTCCCGCGTCGAGGGCCCCGGGGTGGTGCGTCCGGAGGAGCTGGGCCGGTCCGGCCCGTTCGCCGGGGACCCGGCGTTCGCCGAGCGGCTCGGCGCGCCCGTCGACCCCGCCGGGGTGACGACGACGGGGCTGCTGCGCGCGGCGGCGCCCCAGCTCGCCGATCCGGCTCTGCTCGACGGCTCGGCCCCGCCCGCGCCGCTGGTGCCGCTGTACCTGCGCCGGCCCGACGCCGTGCCGCCGACCGCGATCAAGGCGGTCACGCAGTGACCGCGCTGCGGTCGATGCGCCTGGCCGACCTGCCCGCGGTCATGGAGCTCGAGGAGGAGCTCTTCGCGCCCGACACGTGGACGGCGGCCATGTACCGCGAGGAGCTGGCCCGGACCGACACCCGCCACTACCTCGTGGCCGACGACGACGGGGCCGTCATCGGCTACGCCGGCCTGATCGCCTACGACGACGAGGCGCACGTGGCGACGATCGGCGTGACCGGAGCCCGGCAGGGCGAGGGCGTCGGCGCGCAGCTGCTGGACGCGCTGCTGGCCGAGGCCGACCGCCGCAGCCCGGTCGTGCTGCTGGAGGTGCGGGCGGACAACGAGCACGCCCAGGAGCTCTACCGGCGCCGCGGCTTCACCGAGATCGGCCGCCGGCGCGGCTACTACCAGCCCAGCGGCACCGACGCCGTCGTAATGAAGAGGGAGCGGGCAAGGGCGTGAGCATCGCAGCGAGGAACGAGCGAGGAGCGGAGCGCCCCGCGGGAGCGACGAGCGCAGGGACCACGCCATGAGCGAGCCCCTGGTGCTCGGGTTCGAGACCTCGTGCGACGAGACCGGCGTCGGCATCGTGCGCGGGCACACCCTGCTGGCCGACGCCCTGGCCACCTCCATGGCCGAGCACGAGCGCTTCGGGGGTGTGGTGCCGGAGATCGCCTCGCGCGCCCACCTGGAGGCGATGGTGCCCACGGTCCACCGCGCCCTGGCCGACGCCGGCATCCGCGCCTCCGACATCGACGCCGTGGCGGTCACCAGCGGGCCCGGGCTGACCGGCGCGCTGCTGGTCGGCGTCGCGGCGGCCAAGGCCTACGCGCTGGCGCTGGACAAGCCGCTGTACGGCGTCAACCACCTCGCCGCCCACGTCGCCGTCGACGAGCTGCAGCACGGCCCGCTGGCCGAGCCGTCGATCGCGATGCTGGTCTCCGGCGGGCACAGCTCCCTGCTGCTCGTCCCCGACCTCGCCCAGGACGTCCAGCCGCTCGGGCGGACCATCGACGACGCCGCGGGGGAGGCGTTCGACAAGGTCGCCCGCGTCCTCGGCCTGCCCTTCCCCGGCGGTCCGCCGATCGACAAGGCGGCCCGCGACGGCGACCCGTCGGCGATCGCGTTCCCGCGCGGGCTCACCGGCCAGCGGGACGCGCCCTACGACTTCTCGTTCTCCGGCCTGAAGACCGCCGTCGCCCGCTGGGTCGAGGCGCGGCAGCGGGCCGGGGAGCCGGTGCCACTGGCCGACGTCGCGGCGTCCTTCCAGGAGGCGGTCGCCGACGTGCTCACCGCCAAGGCGGTGCGCGCCTGCCGCGACCACGGCGTGGACCAGCTGGTGCTGGGCGGGGGAGTGGCGGCCAACTCGCGGCTGCGGGCTCTCGCGGAGGAGCGGTGCGCCGCGGCCGGCATCGTGCTGCGGGTGCCCAGCCCGAAGCTGTGCACCGACAACGGCGCGATGGTGGCCGCGCTCGGCTCCCGCCTGGTCGCGGCGGGCGTCGCGCCGTCGGCTCCGGACCTGGGCGCCGACAGCGCCCTGCCGATCGACGTCGTCAGCCGCTAGCGCTCAGGTGGTGACGTCGCAGACGAGCACGGTGGGTGCCCCGGCGACCCGGGTGACGACGACGGTCGCCGTCCCGCGGGCGTCGGTGCGCAGCTGCCGCGCGAGCGACTCCGGCTCGACGGGGGAGCCGCGCTTCTTGACCACCACCCGGCCGACCCCGCGCGTGCGCAGCAGCGCCCTGAGCTTCTTGAGGTTGAAGGGCAGCACCTCGTCGACCCGGTAGGAGCTGACCCACGGGGAGTCCGTGGGGCCGTCGGAGGACAGGTAGGCGATCGTCGGGTCGACGAGCGTGGCCCCGAGGTCGGCGGCCACCAGCGCGACCAGGCCTGAGCGGATGACCGCCGGGTCCGGCTCGTGCAGCCACCCGCGCACCGGGCCGGGCTCCGCGAGCCCGGGGTCGGCGTCCGCGGTCAGCTCGTGCACGACGCCGTCGCGCACCAGCGCCGCCCGCCGCCAGGTCGCCGAGACCGCCGGACCCCAGAGCAGGGCCTCGACGATCGAGCCGCCGACCGAGACCCACTCCGCCTCCACGCCGGCCGGCACCCGGTCGTGGTCCAGGCCGGGCGCGACCTTCACCACCGACGTCGGCACCTTCTCCAGGAGCAGCGCGACGGTCGACCACGGGGGCGACCAGCGGTCGGGGTCCAGCAGCCGCCGGCCGCCGGCCCGCCGGGCGGGGTCGAGTACGGCGGCTCCGCACCCGGCCACCTCGCCGCCGCGGGCCGCCGCGACCAGCTCCACGGCGTCGCCGGCGACCACCCAGACGTCGTCGGCCAGACCGAGCGCCTCGACGTTGGCGGCGGTCAGCTCGCGGGCGACCGGGTCGACGTCGACGGCCAGCACGCGGGCGCCGGCCCGGGCCAGGGCGATCGTGTCCGTGCCGGCCGCGCACCCGAGGTCGGCGACGGAGTCGGCACCCCCGGCCAGCAGCCGGCCCGCGCGACGGGCGGCGAGCTCCGGGCGACCGGCCTGCTCGAGGGTGTCGGCGGTGAAGAGCAGCCGCTCGGCGTCGGGGCCGAACGCCGGCCGGGCCTTCAGCCGCTGGCGGGCGATGCCCCACGCGGGTCCGGCCAGGTCCGTGCCGACCTCGGCGCGCAGCCGGGTCAGCCCGGCGACCGGATCGGCGCCGGCGTCGAGGAGCGCTCCTGCCCGCGTCAGGGCCGCGGCGCCCTCCGGCGTGGCCAGCGCGCGCAGCTGGCGCACCGTCTCGGCGGCCTGCGCGTCGGTGTCCGGGTCCACCGGGACAGCCTGGCCTACGGGGGTTCGCGTCCCGCCGTCACCCACTGCGGGGACCGGGTTGAGTGGCTGGCACTCTCGTAGGTAGAGTGCCAACCGACACGGGCTGGCGCCCGACCCCCGCGACGGCGGGTGCCCGGACCCCGTGCCACAGCATCAGCACCACCAGCAGTACCTCCATCTGCCGTCCTATCCCGAAGGGGGCGTCACCGACGTGACGACCGCTACCAAGGTCAGCATCAAGCCGCTGGAGGACCGTGTGGTGGTCCAGGCCAACGAGGCCGAGACCACCACCGCCTCCGGTCTGGTCATCCCGGACACCGCCAAGGAGAAGCCCCAGGAGGGCACCGTCGTCGCCGTGGGCCCCGGCCGCATCGACGACAACGGCAACCGCGTCCCGCTCGACGTGAACGTGGGCGACGTGGTCATCTACTCCAAGTACGGCGGCACCGAGGTCAAGTACGCCGGCGAGGAGTACCTCGTGCTCTCCGCCCGCGACCTGCTCGCCGTCGTGGAGAAGTGACCTCTCCTCAGCAGCACTGAGCTCTCGCGCTCACCCGACCGCCCCGGCGACCCGAACACCGGGTCCCGGGGCGGTCTCTGTTGGGCCTCACCCGCCCAGCCCACCCCCTGCTCCACTGATCGAGAGGTCCTTTCATGGCCAAGATCATCAAGTTCAACGAGGACGCCCGCCGCGCGCTCGAGAGCGGTGTCGACAAGCTCGCCGACGCCGTCCGGGTGACCATCGGCCCGCGCGGCCGCAACGTCGTGATCGACAAGAAGTTCGGCGCGCCCACCATCACCAACGACGGTGTGACGATCGCCCGCGAGATCGAGCTCGAGGACCCCTACGAGAACCTCGGCGCCCAGCTGGCGAAGAACGTCGCCACCAAGACCAACGACGTCGCCGGTGACGGCACCACCACCGCCACCGTGCTGGCGCAGGCCCTGGTCCACGAGGGCATGCGCAACGTCGCCGCCGGGGCCAACCCGATGGCGCTGGGCCGCGGCATGCGCGCCGCGCTCGACGCGGTGCACGCCGCGCTGGACGCCGCCGCCATCCCGGTCGAGGACCGCGCCGCCATCTCCGGCGTCGCCACCATCTCCGCCCAGGACGCCACCGTCGGCGAGCTCATCGGCGAGGCCATGGAGCGGGTCGGCAAGGACGGCGTCATCACCGTCGAGGAGAGCAACACCCTCGAGACCGACCTCGACGTCACCGAGGGCGTGCAGTTCGACAAGGGCTACCTCTCGCCGTACTTCGTCACCGACCAGGAGGCCATGGAGGCCGTCCTGGACGACGCCCTCGTGCTGCTGGTCAGCGGCAAGATCGGCGCCCTGGCCACCCTGCTCCCGCTGCTGGAGAAGGTCCTGGGTTCCGGCGCCCGGCCGCTGCTCATCGTGGCCGAGGACGTCGAGGGCGAGGCGCTGTCCACCCTCGTCGTGAACTCCATCCGCAAGACCATCAAGGTCGTCGCGGTGAAGTCGCCCTACTTCGGCGACCGCCGCACGGCGTTCATGACCGACCTCGCCATCGTCACCGGCGGTCAGGTCGTCAGCGAGGACGTCGGCCTCTCGCTGGAGTCGGTCGGCCTCGAGGTGCTCGGCACCGCGCGCCGGGTGACCGTCACCAAGGACACCACCACGATCGTCGACGGCGGCGGCACGTCCGACACCATCGCCGACCGGGTCGCGCAGATCCGCCGCGACATCGAGAACACCGATTCCGACTGGGACCGCGAGAAGCTCCAGGAGCGCCTCGCGAAGCTCGCCGGTGGCATCGGCGTCATCCGCGTCGGCGCGGCCACCGAGGTCGAGCTCAAGGAGCGCAAGCACCGCATCGAGGACGCCATCGCGGCCACCCGCGCGGCGGTCGAGGAGGGGGTCATCCCCGGCGGTGGCTCGGCCCTGGTGCACGCGGCCGAGGCGGTCGACGCCCTCGACCTGCAGGGTGACGAGCTGACCGGCGCCCGCGCCGTCCGCACCGCCCTGGACGCCCCCGCGGTGCAGATCGCCGAGAACGCGGGCTTCGAGGGTCGCGTCGTGGTCAGCAAGACCCGCGAGGCCGGCAAGGGTCAGGGCTTCAACGCCGCGACTGGGGAGTACGGCGACCTCGCCGCCCAGGGCGTCATCGACCCGGTCAAGGTCACCAAGGCCGCGCTGGAGAACGCCGTCTCCATCGCGGCGATGATCCTGACCACCGACTCCGCGGTCGTCGAGGCCCCGGAGGAGGAGGACGAGCACGCCGGCGGGCACCACACCCACGGCCACTCGCACGGCGGCCACGGCCACAGCCACTGAGCGTCGCCGCCGGGATCAGGTGACCTGATCCCGGCGCGTCCTCCCTCACCGCACACCGTGAGGGAGGACGCGCTCCGGTGAGGGTGACGCCCGACGGCGCACCTCGCGCCGGGCACACGAGAGGGCCCGGTCCAGGAATTCTGGACCGGGCCCTCTCGACGTCTCGCGGGGTCCGGTCAGACCCCGGCAGCGACGGCGGCCGGCTCGGCGGCGATCAGCCGGGCCCGCTCCTCCTCGCTCATCCCACCCCAGACGCCGTAGGGCTCGCGCACCGAGAGCGCGTGCTTCAGGCAGGCGTCGACGACCGGGCACCGCCCGCAGACCGCCTTGGCCGCGGCCTGACGCCGCGCCCGTGCGGGCCCGCGCTCGCCGTCGGGGTGGAAGAAGAGTGACGTGTTCTCGCCACGGCAGGAACCGTGGAGCTGCCAGTCCCAGACCTCGGCCACGGGCGTCGGGAGTCTGCGGATGTCGGCCATGTCGCCTCCAGGCTTCGAACGAGCCGGAGGACGTCCGGCCTTCAAAGGCGGCGGTGCCCGAGGCCCTGCATGGTCAAACACGTCGTGATCGCAACTTTTCGCCGCTGCCACCCGTCCGTGGCGCTCACCCCCGAGGGTGAGGGCCGCTGTTGCCCGCCTTCGGACTCGATCAAGGTGAGTTCGCGCCGTACCGGATCCGGGAGGGGGAGAGACCCGGATCCGCGTGCGACGAGCGCGAGGGTGCGGGGCTGCCAGGTGGGGCCCCCGCCCGAGCGGCAACCCGGCCGGGGTCAGCCCCGGCCGGTACGGACCCGGCACCGACCGCCGGGCTGAGCGAGGAGCAGGCGTGATCGAGGACAGGATGCGCGCGACCGGTGGTCCCGGTGCGACCGTGTGGGTGTACGACGAGCGCCGGCGGGTCCGGGACGACGTCGCCTCGCGCCTGGTCGCGCTGTCCTTCGTCGGCCGGGTCGAGGTCGTGGGTGACCCCGGATCCCTGATGTCGCGGCTGGAGACGCGCGTGCCCGACGTCCTCATCGTCGGCACCCAGCGCGCGGTCGACACCGGTCTCACCGCCGCCACCCAGGCGCTGCGCGCCCACCCCGGCCTGCCGGTGCTGGTGCTCGGTGCGCCCGACGACGCCGAGAGCGTCCGGGCGGCCGTGGCCTTCGGTGCCCGCGGCTACCTGCGCTGGGACGCCAGCCCGATCGAGATGGGCCTGGGCCTGTCGCGGGTCGGCCTGCGCCCCGAGGGCGCCCGCATCCCGCAGCAGCTCTCCGGCCCGCAGATGGCCGGCGCCTCGTCCTGGAGCGGGGCCACCCCGCTGGCCGGCTCGGCCCCGACCACGGTGCGCTCGACGGTCCGGGAGGCCACACCCGTCGCCGCCCTGTCGATGCGCGAGATGCAGGTGCTCACCGGCATGAGCCAGGGGAAGAGCAACGCCCAGATCGGCCGCGAGCTCTACCTGTCCGAGGACACCATCAAGACCCACGCCCGGCGGCTGTTCCGCAAGCTCGGTGCCAAGGACCGCGCGGAGGCCGTCGCCATCGGCTTCCGCCGGGGCGTCATGAGCTGACCGCCCGACCGCCCTCGCACGACCTCGCCCGGGTGCCCGCTGCTGCGGGCCCCGGGCGAGCTGCGTTCCTGCTCAGGCCAGCACCCGTGGCGCGACCGGCAGGACCTGGCGGCAATCGGGGGTGTAGCCGCCCCCCGCGCGGTGGACGCTCGCGGTTGCCCTGCAGACGTCGGCTGCCTTGTGCAGCACCCGCTTCGCCCGGAGCTCCTTCTGCACCCAGGCCACCGGCAGCGTCGCGGTCGTCCGGTTCGTGCGGGCGCCCAGCGCCGCGGCGATCCCGGCCGCCTGCCCGATCGCCATGTACTGGGGCTCCATGCGCAGCGAGCCGTACGCCGTCGGGGACGACGACACGGCGACCGGGGCGAGCACGTTGAGCACGCTCCCGACCCTCGGCACCATGGCGTTGTAGGGGATCTCGTACACCGGGGCGGTGGAGTGCACCGAGCGGTCCCGGTACAGCGTCCCGTCCACGCTCACCCAGTGGCTCATCTTGATGTCGACGTTGTAGGACGCCAGTGCGATGGCGCTGGACTTGGTCCGGGCCGTGAAGAGGTCCCGCTCGGTCATCGTGTATCGGCCGTGGATCCGGAGCGCCTCGCGCACGTACGGCTCGCGCGGCCAGTTCCCGTTGTCGACGAACTCGTCCGCGCACAGTCCGAAACGGGCGAACTCGGTGCGCAACCCCTCCGGCACGGAGGGGTCGGTGCCGACGAAGTGGAAGAAGGACTCGACGTAGCCCCGGAGCACCTTGTTGTAGTACGTCCGGCTGGCCCGGCTGGTGAAGTACCCGGCCGGCGCGGGGATGTTGGTGAAGGCCTTCCAGCCGGCGTTCAGGTCGTACTTCCCGTTGGGCAGGCGGGCGAGCTGGAAGATGTCGCTGTTCAGCGTCCCGTTGCTCTCGGTCCGGACGGTCGGGTTCAGGCTCCCCGCCATAAGCCGGAAGGAGGGCAGCAGCTGGGCGTAGTTCGCGGCCGGCCGGAACGGCACCGCCCGCGCGGCGTCCGGCGTGACGCACAGCCGGTACGCCAGCGACGTCCCACCCTGCGCGTAGACGTCCCGGTAGGGCGGCAGCGTCGACGGCTCGATCCGGATGAAGGGGTTCTGCAGGTACGCCGCGGTGGCGTCCGCCCGGTCGGCCGGCGCGGGGATCACCCGTTCCCAGTCGCGCGCGAGCGGGAGCGTCTCCCCGTGGTCCAGGAGGTCGGCGAGACCGAGGCGGGCCGGGACGCCGGCCTTGGCCAGCAGGTCCCCGGTGTAGCTGGCGTCGACGAAGTTCTCGGCGCAGTAGGAGCGGTTGCCCGCCAGCACCAGGCAGGCGATCTTCCGGTTCTTGACCACGGCCCGGTACACGGGCGCTCTCACGCGCACCGCCACTCCCCGGCGGGCCAGCATGTCGCGGAAGATCCGCTCGGCGACGTGCGGCTCGAACCGCCAGGTCTTCGGGTCGCCGTAGTGCTTCCGGACCTGCGCGAAGAACTCCTTCGCGATGCCCTGCACGGCGCCCGGCGAGCCGATGTCCGAGGCGCTGATGCCGTTCGACATCATCCCGCCGACCGTGGGGCCTTCGGCCAGCAGCGTCACCTTCGCCCCGGCGTCGGCGGCGGCCGCCGCGGCCGCCACCCCGGCGGGCGTGCCGCCGTAGACGACCACGTCGCGGTCGATGCGCACGCCCTTGGCGGCGACGGCGACACCGGGGATCAGCACCAGGAGGACGGTGACGACGGCGGCCGCCCCGCGCAGCAGGGCCCTGGCCCCCGTGCGCTGCGACGCAGGGGCGGGGAGTGGCGGACGGGACCTCGTCGGCCCGGGGGTGGCGGGGTTCAGCTGCATGCGTGGTTCCAATCGAAGCCGTCGGTCCACTGGGTGAGGACCACCCGACCGCCGGGTGTCAGCGGTGCCGAGGAGCACAGCCGCTGGGCCTGCGTCACCGACGAGGGGCCGGCCAGCCAGTTGGGCAGACCCCGCAGCGGGCTGCCGGCCGGCACCGTCGTGCCGGTGATGACCTTCCACTGCCGGGGGGTCGAGTAGATGCCGACCCGGGTGATGCCCACGGAGTCGAAGTAGTCGGTCATGCCCTCCAGCACGGCGGTGTTGCGTACCGTGCCACCCGCCGTGCGGTCCCAGGTGTTGCCCGTCCTGCCCGACTCGTCGATCTCCGCGTCCAGCCACCAGACCAGTGCCTCCGGCGGGGTCACCGCCCGGACCCAGGCCACGTCCTCGGCGGCCCGGTTCCAGCCGTACTGGTAGGCGCAGGCCGTCGAGTTCGTGCCGTCGCACCCGTGGCCGCGCTGGGTGGTCCCGGACGTCGGCCAGTACGTGGTGAGGTGCCTGACCGCCCCGGGGTTGGCCGTGTTCACGTAGACCTGCTGCCGCGGCTGGCTCGTGCCACCGGAGGACCCGGCGGCCCAGGCGAGCTGGGTGGCCAGGCACGGGTTCTCGGTCGTCGGCTTGCCCCCGTTGACTCCGACGATGCCGAAGTCCTGACCGGTGGGCAGCGCCGTGCCGCACTGCGGGAAGGAGACGTCGGCGCCGCGGTGCTGCACGTCGTACCAGCGGTGCAGGAAGGTCGCCGTCGCCCCCCGGGTGGCGGGCTTGGCGGGCCGGAAGGTGCCGTCGGTGTAGACCGGGGCGATCCCGTCGCGCGCCAGCGCGGCGATCGACCCGCAGTAGGGAGAGGCGGCGACGACGTCCGGTGCAGGCTTCCCGGTGCACGCGGGTGCCGCCGTCCGGCCGGCGCCGAGCTTGTGCACGAAGACGGCCATGGACTGGCGGGTCACCGGCGACCGCGGGGAGAACGTGGTCCCGCCGGCGGTGATGCCCGCGCTCTTCAGCCAGGCGATCGAGCCGCAGTACGGCGAGCTCTTCGGCACGTCGCGGTACGGCGCGGCGGTGCACGCGGGGGGCCTGGCCCCGCCGTGGGCAGCCTTGTAGAGGAACACCGCCATCTGCTGCCGCGTCACCGGGGCGGTGGGGGAGAACCTCCCGGGTGCGGTGCCCTGGGTGATGCCCCGGTCGACCAGCCACTGGACGTCCGCGGCGTAGGAGGCGCCGGCCGGCACGTCGGTGAACCGGGGAGCCGCCGCCGCGCCGGGTGCGGTCGCCAGCACGGCGGCCGCCACGGCGACCACCAGCACGACGGTCGTGGCGGCTCTGCGGCGCAGTCCCACGCGGGGCCCCGTTCTCCGGTGGAGCGACCCGCGGGATCCGGACGCGCTGCGCCCGGCGCCCGGCAGGACGCGGCCCGCCGGTGCGGGCCGGCCCCGTTCCTAGCATCCGGAACGCCGTCGTCCCGGCTCCTCGGCCGGGGCGCGAACGCCTCCGTCACACCGCTCCCACGTGCCCCGGAGGGCGCACGGCGAGGAGGGGTGACCGGCCGGTCAGTCCTCGCGCGCGTGCCGGCCGGTGCCGTGGCGGCCGGTGGGCTCGTCGCGATCGGCGGCCGCGGCCACCCCGTCGGCGTAGCCGCTGGCGTAGTCCCAGCTGACGTAGTCGTCCGGGTCGGGGTCGAAGGGCGGCTCGTGCCGGCCCGTCTGCCCCTCGTCCAGGAGCTGGCGCAGATTGGCGGACATCAGCGCCCAGTCGACGTGGTGCTCCTCGTCGCAGTCGGGGCAGTCGACCACGATGCCCTTCACGCCCGTCGGCTCCAGCAGCGTGCGGAACACCTCGAGCTCGGCGAGGTCGTCGAGGATGCCGGCGCGCTCCTCGAGGGTCAGCGGCGGCGGGCCCTGGTCGCCCGGACCGAAGTCCGGGTCCGGGGCCCCGAAGTCGGGGCCGGAGCCGTCGTCGAACGCAGACACGGGGTCCACGGTAACGGCCCGGCGGGCGGCGCACCCCCCACCCGGTGGTGCCGCCTACGATCGACGTGGACTTCCTGCGCCCGGTCGGGGTGCCGGCCGGAGTCCGAACCCGAAAGTGGAGGGGTGGCGGCCCACATGCAGCCCGAATTCGTGCCCGAGCTGCCGGCGAAGTTCGCCCCGCTCGGTCTGACCTACGACGACGTGCTGCTGGTGCCCGGCGCCTCGGACGTCGTCCCGGCGGAGGTGGACACCAGCAGCCGGGTGACCCGTCGCATCCGGCTCGCCGTCCCGCTGCTGTCCAGTGCCATGGACACCGTCACCGAGTCCCGGATGGCGATCGCCATGGCCCGGGTCGGCGGCATGGGCGTGCTGCACCGCAACCTCTCCGCGGAGGACCAGGCCGGCCAGGCCGACCTCGTGAAGCGGTCCGAGGCCGGCATGGTGACCAACCCCGTCACCTGCTCGCCCGACAACACCCTCGCCGAGGTCGACGCGCTGTCGGCGCGCTACCGGATCAGCGGCGCACCGGTCGTCGACGCCGACGGCGTGCTGGTCGGCATCGTCACCAACCGCGACATGCGGTTCGAGACCGACTACAACCGCCTGGTCCGCGACGTCATGACGCCGATGCCGCTGATCACCGCGCCGGTCGGGGTGGACGCCGACACCTCCCTGCGCCTGCTGTCCAAGCACAAGGTCGAGAAGCTGCCGCTGGTCGACGACGCCGGCCGGCTGCGCGGGCTGATCACGGTCAAGGACTTCGTCAAGCGCGACCAGTTCCCCCTGTCGACCAAGGACGCCAACGGCCGACTGGTCGTCGGTGCGGCCCTCGGCGTGGGCGAGGACGCCTACAAGCGCGCCGGCCTGCTGGTCGACGCGGGCGTGGACGTGCTCGTCGTCGACACCGCCCACGGTCACCAGCGCGCCGTGCTGGAGATGGTCGCCCGGGTCAAGAAGGACTTCGGCGGCGACGACGGCGTCGAGGTCGTCGGCGGCAACATCGCCACCCGCGCCGGCGCCCAGGCGCTGATCGACGCCGGTGCCGACGCGGTCAAGGTGGGGGTCGGACCCGGCTCGATCTGCACCACCCGCGTGGTCGCCGGCGTCGGCGTCCCGCAGGTCAGCGCCGTCTACGAGGCCTGGCTCGCGGCCGGGCCGGCGGGCGTGCCGGTCATCGCCGACGGCGGCCTGCAGTACTCCGGCGACATCGCCAAGGCCCTGGTCGCCGGCGCGGACACCGTGATGATCGGTGGGCTGTTCGCCGGCGTCGAGGAGGCGCCGGGCGAGCTCGTCTTCATGAACGGCAAGCAGTACAAGACCTACCGCGGCATGGGCTCCCTGGGGGCGATGCAGAAGCGCGGCAACCAGTCCTTCAGCCGCGACCGGTACTTCGCCGACGACGTCCTCTCCGACGACAAGCTCGTCCCCGAGGGCATCGAGGGCCAGGTGCCCTACCGCGGCGCCCTGGCCGGCGTCGCCCACCAGCTCGTCGGAGGCCTGCAGGCCTCCATGGGCTACGCGGGTGCCGCCACCATCGACGACCTCAAGGAGCGCGGGCAGCTGACCCGCATCACGTCGGCGGGTCTGGTGGAGAGCCACCCCCATGACATCCAGATGACCGTCGAAGCACCGAACTACCGGGGCCGCTGACATGAGCGCACGCGACACCGTCGAGATCGGGCTCAACCGCTTCGCCCGCCGCGGCTACGACCTCGACGAGGTCTCGATCGTCCCGTCCCGGCGCACCCGTGACGTCGACGACGTCTCCACCGCCTGGCAGATCGACGCCTTCCGGTTCGGGATGCCGCTGGTGACCAGCCCGTCCGACGCCGTGGTCAGCCCGGCGACCGCGATCGCCGTCGGGCAGGCCGGCGGCCTGGGCGTGCTCAACGCCGAGGGGCTGTGGGCCCGGTACGAGGACCCGCTGCCGGTCTACCGGAAGCTGCGCGAGGCCGCCGGCAGCCAGGCGCCCCCGGTGTCCCTGCTGCAGGAGGTCTACGGAGAGTCGGTCAAGCCCGAGCTGATCGGGGAGCGCATCCGGGAGATGCGCGACGCCGGGGTCACCACGGCGGTCCGCGTCTCGCCGCAGCACACCGAGTGGCTCGCGCCCGCTGCCCTCGGCGCCGGCGTCGACCTGCTGGTCATCCAGGGCACGATCGTCTCCGCCGAGCACGTGACCACCCAGGGCGACGCGCTGAACCTCAAGGAGTTCATCGCCGACCTCGACGTCCCGGTGATCGTCGGTGGCGCGGCGAACTACACGACCGCCCTGCACCTGATGCGCACCGGCGCGGCCGGGGTCATCGTCGGCGTCGGTGCCGACAGCTACTCCACGACCGACGACATCATGGGCATCCGCGTGCCGCTGGCCAGCGCGATCGCCGACGCCGCCGCTGCCCGCCGGGACTACCTGGACGAGACCGGCGGGCGGTACGTGCACGTCATCGCCAACGGCCGGATCGAGACCAGCGGCGCCATCGCCCGGGCCCTGGCCTGCGGTGCCGACGCCGTCCAGCTCGGCGAGCCGCTGCGCGGGGCGGCAGAGGCACCGGGCGGTGGCGTCTGGTGGGACTCGGTGGCGGCGCATCCGCGGCTGCCGCGCGGCGTGACCTCGGCGCCGATCGAGCCGGCCGGCTCGCTGGAGCAGGTGCTGCTCGGACCGGCGGAGTCCGCCGACGGCCGGACCAACCTGTTCGGCGCCCTGGCCCGCACGATGGCCAAGACCGGCTACTCGGACCTCAAGGAGTTCCAGCGCGTCGATCTCGTGATCGGCGGCTGAGCGTGGACTTCCCGACCGTCCTGGTCGTCGACTTCGGTGCCCAGTACGCCCAGCTGATCGCCCGGCGGATCCGGGAGGCCGGCGTCTACTCCGAGCTCGTCTCCTCCGAGGTGCCGGCCGAGGAGATCATCGCCCGCAAGCCGGCGGCGATCGTCCTCTCCGGTGGGCCGTCGAGCGTCTACGCGCCCGAGGCCCCGCAGGTCGACCCGGCGCTGTTCGAGTCCGGGGTCCCCGCCTTCGGCATCTGCTACGGCTTCCAGGCCATGGCCGCCTCGCTCGGCGGCACCGTCGCGCGGACCGGCGACCGCGAGTACGGCGGCACCCCGCTGACCGTGACGACCGAGGGCCGGCTGTTCGGTGACCTGCCGCTGGAGCAGAACGTCTGGATGAGCCACGGGGACGCGGTCAGCGCCGCACCTCCCGGCTTCACCGTGACCGCCACCTCCACCGGGGCGCCCGTGGCCGCCTTCGAGGACGTCGACCGCAGGCTCGCCGGTGTCCAGTTCCACCCCGAGGTGCGGCACACCGCGCACGGGCAGACCGTGCTCGAGCACTTCCTCTTCGACATCGCCGGGCTGGAGCCCACCTGGACGATGGCCAACGTCGTCGACGAGCAGGTGGAGCGCATCCGGGCCCAGGTCGGCCAGGGGCGCGCGCTGTGCGCGCTGTCCGGTGGCGTGGACTCCGCCGTCGCCGCCGCGCTGGTGCAGCGGGCCATCGGTGACCGGCTCACCTGCGTCTACGTCGACCACGGGCTGATGCGCGAGGGCGAGACGGAGCAGATCGAGCGCGACTTCGTCGCCGTCACCGGGGTGGACCTGCGGGTCGTCGACGCCCGCGACCAGTTCCTCGGTGCGCTCGCCGGGGTCTCCGACCCCGAGCAGAAGCGGAAGATCATCGGCCGCGAGTTCATCCGGGTCTTCGAGCAGGCCGCCCTCGACGTCGTCGGCGACGCCAAGGAGCACGGCGAGCAGGTCGACTTCCTCGTGCAGGGCACGCTCTACCCCGACGTCGTCGAGTCCGGCGGCGGCAGCGGGACGGCGAACATCAAGAGCCACCACAACGTCGGCGGGCTGCCCGAGGACCTGCAGTTCAGCCTCGTCGAGCCGCTTCGGACGCTGTTCAAGGACGAGGTCCGCGAGGTCGGGCTGCAGCTGGGCCTGCCCGAGGCCATGGTGTGGCGCCAGCCCTTCCCGGGCCCGGGTCTGGGCATCCGGATCGTCGGCGAGGTGACCCGGGAGCGGCTGGAGATCCTGCGCCAGGCCGACGCGATCGTCCGCGCCGAGCTGACGGCCGCGAAGCTCGACCGCGAGATCTGGCAGTGCCCGGTCGTGCTGCTGGCCGACGTCCGGTCGGTCGGGGTGCAGGGCGACGGGCGGACCTACGGGCACCCCATCGTGCTGCGCCCGGTGTCCAGCGAGGACGCGATGACGGCGGACTGGACGCGGCTGCCCTACGACGTGCTGGCGAGGATCTCGACGCGGATCACCAACGAGGTGGCCGAGGTCAACCGGGTCACCCTCGACGTCACGAGCAAGCCCCCGGGGACCATCGAGTGGGAGTAGCCATCTGACGGTCCCGGTGGCCGACACCCGGGACCTCTGCTGGGGTGGACGACGGCAGGGGCGTCGGGTGAGTGGAGGAACGGGTGACCGCGACGCCGTGGCCGCTCGTCCCCAGCGTGCTCGCACTGGTGGGCATGGCGGTCGTCATCGTCGTGGTCGGCGTCAAGCTCACCCGGATCGCGGACACCCTCTCGGAGCGGACCGGGCTCGGTGACGCGGTGGGCGGGGCGCTGCTCCTGGGTGCGCTGACCTCGCTGCCGGGCAACGTCACCGTGCTCACCGGGGCGCTGGAGGGCGATCCCGGCTTCGCGCTGAGCAACCCGGTCGGCGGTATCGCCCTGCAGACGGTGTGGCTCGCGATCGCCGACCTGGCCTACCGCCGGGCCAACCTGGAGCACGCCGCCGCGTCGCTGGAGAACGTGCTGCAGTCGGTGCTGCTCTCGGCGATGCTGGCGATCCCGGTGATCGGGTACGCCACCCCGGCGCTGCAGCTCGGCTGGTTCCACCCGCTGTCCCTGCTGATCCCCGTGCTGTACGCCTACGGGCTGCGGCTGCTGCGCAAGATGCGCGAGGAGCCGATGTGGCAGCCGACGTGGACCGACCAGACCGCCGACGACGACACCGGCGAGGCCAACGGCAACGGCAACGGCAATGGCGACGGCGGGGACGGCCAGGACGAGGACCCCTACGGCGGGACGTCGACCCGTGGGCTGTGGACGCGGCTGGGATCGCTCGGGCTCGTCGTGGGCGTGGCCGGCTGGATCGTCGGGCAGGCCGGGCTCGGGATCGTGGCGGCGACCGGCCTGGACAGCGGCCTGATCGGCTTCACCCTGACGACCGGCGTCAGCTCGCTGCCCGAACTGGTCGTCCTGGTCACCGCCGTCCGGCTGGGCCAGCTCACCCTCGGCATCGGCAACATCGTCGGCGGCAACGTCTACGACGTCCTCATGATCACCATCGCCGACCTCGCCTACCTCGAGGGTCCCCTGTACCGGGACGCCGGCCCCACGAGCCTGGTGCTGCTGGGCGGAACCCTGCTGATGACCTCCGTCCTGGCCGGTGGGCTGATCCTCCGCGACCGGAAGGGGATCGGCTTCGAGGGCATCTGCATCCCGTTCATCTACCTGGGCACGGTGGCCCTGGTCTTCGCCAGCGGCTGACGGCGCCGCAGCCGCGCGGTCAGGGCCGTGCGCGGTAGACCAGCCCCCGGCCGTCGTCGGCGGTGAGGATCAGCCGGTCGCCGTCGACAGCGACGCCCGGCCCGGCCTCCAGCACCGCGGTCACGTGCCCGTCCTGCGCGGCCAGGGGCGCGTCGGCGTCGCAGCCGATGCCGGGCAGCGGGTCCAGGGCGAGGACGTCACCGCTCCGCCGCCACGTGGAGGCCCAGGCGGTGCAGCCGGTCGTGCCGGTCGCCGTCCCGTCGGGTGCCAGCTCCAGCAGCGGCTCGCCCAGCACCGACGACGCCGTCTCTCCGTCGACCAGCGACTCGAGCACCCAGCTGGTGCCCACGAGCGGGCTGTCGGGCACGGCGGGTACCGGGCGGAACCGGAGCTCGACGTCGTCGCCGGTCAGCACCAGCTCGTCGCCGTCCACGGTCCGGGTGTCGACGGCGGCGAGCGCGGCCACATAGGCGCTCTCGGCGGCCATCACCTCCGGCTCGCAGCCCATCTCGGTCCGCCCGATCCCCTCGAGGGAGAGCGCGTCCCCCTCCAGCCGGACCGTGGCGAACCACCGGTTGCAGAAGGCGGTCCCGCGCGCCTCGTCCCCGGCGAGCTCGAGCGTGGCGCGCGGCCCGGGCGGTGCCGGCAGCTCGGTGCCGCCCGCCGTGCCGCCGGTGAGCTGCCACTCGCCCTCGACGTCGGCAGCCGCGCCGCCCGCCACGGCGTCCGGGCCGCAGGCGGCCAGCGCCAGCACGCCGGGCAGGAGCAGCACGAGGCGGCGCATGCCCTTCACGACGCCCGGCCGCCGCACCTGGTTCCCCGCACGAGGGCCCGGGGAGCGGTGTGCTCCCCGGGCCCTCGCCGCCCCTCCTGCCGCGGTCAGCGCCGGCGGCGTGCCCGGCGCAGTTCGCGCACCAGCAGCGCGATGCCGCCGACCACCAGGACCACCCAGACCGGGCCGCCGTTGTCGACCCACGGATCGGGCAGGTCCAGCTCGGCCATCCCGGCGACGGCGAGGAGGACGAACACCAGGCCCGCCACCAGCGAGGTGGCGTCCACCCCGGTCCGCCCGGCGGGGCGGTCGGCCCCGTGCGGTGTCCCGGTCTCCGGGTCCGCCGTCGGCACCTCCTGCCAGCCCGTGGACGTCGTGGGGAACTCGTCGTGGTCAGCCACGGGACACCTCCAGGTCTCCGACGCCCAGGTCGATCTCGATGACGAACTCCGGGCGCTCGTCGTCGGTCCACTCGGCCGTTCCGCTGCCGGGCATCAGCTGCCCGTCCAGGGTCTCGTCGGCGCCGGAGCCGCGGATGTCACCGATCGCCACGTCGGCCGTCACGCGCACGTCGGCCGAGCGCGGGACGAGCACCTGGATCTCGCCCACGCCACCCTCGATCCGCGTCCGGACGGGGCCGTCCAGGTCGGACAGGTCGACCGCGGTGAGGTCGAGGGTCAGCTCGCCCATGCCCAGGTCGTAGAGCGGCCGGACGTCGGCGGCGGTGGCCGGCCGGTAGGTGCGCTCGCCCACGGAGCCGCCGTCGGGCAGCGCCGAGACGCTGAACAGCGCGGCGGACAGGACGGCGCCCAGGGCGATGAGCCCGCCCCGCGCGGACCGGCCGGGGACGAAGGCGGCGGCCACCAGGCCGAGCCCGACGACCAGCAGCGCGGAGCCGAGGAAGGCCCGGGGTCCGACGTCCCAGCCGCTGGTGCTCGTCGCGAGCGCGAGCAGGCCGAGGACGATGAGCAGCCCGGCGATGGTGACTCCGGGGACCGGTGAGCGCGGCCCGGGCGGGGGCTTCGGTGCCCGCACCGCGGCCGGTCCGGCCGCGGCTCCGGCGCCGGCGACCGGGTCGGCGGGCATCAGCAGCCAGAGCAGCGCGTACGCGAGGACGCCGAAGCCGCCGGCGAAGGCCAGCGCCACGAACCCGACCCGCCAGAGCAGGGGGTCGATGCCGCTGTACTGCGCGAGGCCGCCGCTGACGCCGCCGAGCATCTTGTCGGTGCGGCTGCGGCGCAGCTGCGTCCGGCCCGCCGCGCCGTCCTGAGGCGGCGGGGGTGGGGGCGGGGGCGGCCAGGCGGGCGGCTCCAGGGGAGGGGCGGGAGGCGGTGCGGAGGTCATGGCGTCGATCGTGCGCGCCGGGCCGGCGCCCAGACCATCAGGGAACGCCCGGATCCGACCCTGGTTCGCACCCCGGCTCCCTTCGCAGGGTGATCACCGGTGTTCCGCCGGGGGTGGGCGGTGCGACGATCGGTGCGTGACGATCCCCGCGACCGGTGCCCCGGCGCCGATGGCCGCGGCGCGACCGCCACTGGTCCGCCCCCGGTCGGGTCGCGTGCTGGCCGGCGTCGCCGCGGGGACCGCGGCGCACCTGCGGCAGGACGCACTCGTGGTCCGCGTCGGATTCTTCGTGCTGGCCACCACCGGCATCGGTGTCATCGCCTACGTCCTGCTGTGGCTGACCATGCCGGTCGCGGAGCCGGGCACCGCGGAGGCGACGGCGCGCACGGGCGTCGGCTGGCGCCCGTCGCGACCGCGCGAGTGGGCGGGCCTGGTCGTCGTCACCGCGCTGGGGGTGGCGCTGGTCGGCCAGCTCGTCCAGTGGGGGAGCAGCGACCTGGTCCTGCCGCTGGTGCTGGTGGCCATCGGCCTGGGCGTGATCTGGCGCCAGCTGGACACCGACCGCCCGCTCGAGGTGCCCGGCGGGCGCTGGGCCCTGGCCGGCGGCGTGCTGCTGGCAGGAGCGGGGCTGGTCGTCCTGCTCGCGACCACCGGCCAGCTGGCCGCCGCACGCAACGGGTTCGCGGCGACCCTCGTGATCCTGACCGGCGTCGCGCTGGCGACCGCCCCGATCTGGCGCCGGCTGCTGGACTCGCGGGACGAGGAGCGCGCCGCGCGCATCCGGTCGGAGGAGCGCGCCACGGTCGCGGCGCACCTGCACGACTCGGTGCTGCAGACGCTGGCGCTCATCCAGCGGCATGCCGACGACCACCAGTCGGTGAGCCGGCTGGCCCGCAGCCAGGAGCGCGAGCTGCGCGCCTGGCTGTACGACCCGAAGGTCGTCCGGGAGGGCGGCACGTGGGCGGGTCTGGTGGCCGGCATGGTCGCCGAGGTCGAGAGCGACCACGCCCTGCTGGTCGACCACGTCGTCGTCGGCGACGCCCCGGTCGACGAGGCCCTGGCCGCCCTCGGCGCGGCCACCCGCGAGGCGCTGGTGAACGTGGCCAAGCACTCCGGCGTCCCCGCCGCGGACCTGTACACCGAGGTCACGCCCGAACGGGTGTCGGTCTACGTCCGCGACCGGGGCAAGGGGTTCGACCCGGCGGAGGTCCCCGACGACCGCCGGGGACTGCGCGACTCCGTGAGCGGCCGGCTGGCCCGGCTGGGCGGTACGGCGGTCGTCCGGTCCGCGCACGGCGAGGGAACCGAGGTGGAGCTCGTGCTCCCCAGAGGAGGAACCGCATGACCGCCCCCCGCGTCTTCGTGGTCGACGACCACGCGATGGTCCGGTCCGGTGTGCGCGCCGAACTGGGCGACGACGTCACGTTCGTCGGCGAGGGCGCCGACGTCGCTTCCGCCGTCGAGGGCATCCGTGCCACCCGTCCCGACGTCGTGCTGCTGGACGTGCACATGCCCGGCGGGGGCGGTCGGACGGTGCTGGAGACGTTGCGCGCCGAGCTGCCCGACGTGAAGTGGCTGGCGCTGTCGGTGTCCGACGCGGCCGAGGACGTCATCGCCGTCATCCGGGCCGGGGCGCGGGGGTACGTCACCAAGACGATCTCCGGTGCCGACCTGCTCGACGCCGTCCGCCGGGTCGCCGACGGGGACGTCGTCTTCAGCCCCCGGCTGGCCGGCTTCGTGCTGGACGCCTTCTCGGCAGGCGGGGTTCCCGCGGCCCCCGCCGAGGAGGCCACGGACCCGGGGCTGGACCTGCTGAGCGCCCGCGAGCGGGAGGTCATGCAGCTGCTGGCCCGCGGCTACACCTACCGGGAGATCGGCTCCCGGCTGTTCATCTCGGTGAAGACGGTCGAGTCGCACGCCTCGAACGTGCTGCGCAAGCTCCAGCTGTCCAACCGCAACGAGCTCACGAGGTGGGCGGCCACCAACCGGCTGCTGTGACACGGTCGTCCTCCGGACGACACCGCGGCCACGAACCGTCCCCGGCTGCGACGAGCGCATCCGTCGCGCCTGCACGGAACCCTCCGGGCCCCACTCGGCGCGACACGGGCGTCAGGTGAGCCCGGCGACGTACGCGCGTGCCTCCTCGACCGGGCCCGCCCGGTCGTGCGTGCCGCCCAGGACGATCCAGCCGTTCATGGGTCGCCCTTCCATCGGCTCGAACGGCCGCCCGTCCCCGTCCTCGACCAACCGGCCGAGGCGGGCGGGCGGCAGCTTGACCACCAGGTGCCCGTCCCACCTGATCGCGAAGAACCGCCTGCCCGTCCGCAGGCCGGTGCAGCCGAACATGTGCCCGGGCGTGACGTCCCCGTCGACGAACCGGTCCACCAGGTCCGCCCAGCTCTCGTCGGTCACGGGGGCCGGCAGATCACGCCGTGCGGACCACGTGGAAGGCCTCCGCGAGCCGGCCGCCGGGCAGGCCGAACCGCTGGGCGGTCTGCCGCATCCAGGCGGTGACGAACTCCTCGAGCTGGCCCTCCGGCTGGTGGCTCACCTGCGTGACGTGCGACCGCAGGGCGGCGAACTTGCGGTCGACGACGTCGGTCACGTCCACCGCGTGGTCGGCGCGGGGGCTGGCGCCCAGCCACACCTCCGGCACGGTCCAGGCCTCCAGGCCCTCGTCGGCGAGCAGCTCCGGGAAGGCGAACGGGTTGCGGGCGTCGGGGTAGACCGCCCGCAGCGTCGACTCGCCGACGGTCATGTGGTCGGGGTGGCTGGCGCCGATGCGCTCCCAGAAGCGTTCCGGCGAACTGGTGAGCACCCGCTGCGGCCGCACCTGCCGGATCACCCGGCTGATGTCGCGGCGCAGGTCCAGGGTGAGCTCCAGCCGGCCGTCGGGGTAGCCGAGGAAGCGCACGTCGGTGACGCCGACCTCCGCGGCGGCGGCGCGCTGCTCGGCCCGGCGGAGCGGGCCCATCTGATCGCGCGGCGTCTCGTCGAAGCCTCCGGCGTCGCCGTCGGTGACGATGCAGTAGGTGACCTCGGTGCCGGCGGCCGTCCACGTCGCGACCGTCCCGGCGGAGCCGAAGTCGACGTCGTCGGGGTGGGCCAGGACGCAGAGGACGCGGTCGACGTGGTCGGCCGGGCCCGGGGGGAGCGGTGCGGTCACCTGCGGCAGCCTAGGGTGACCGGGGATCCGACTCAGCGATTGAAGGACACATGAAGCGCGCACTCGTCACCGGGATCACCGGTCAGGACGGGCTCTACCTGTCCGAGCTGCTGCTGTCGAAGGGCTACGAGGTCTACGGCCTCATCCGCGGCCAGAACAACCCCAAGGCCGACCTGGTCCGCGACGTGGTCCCCGACGTGCGCCTGCTCAACGGGGACATCACCGACCTGGCCAGCCTGATCCGCGCGCTGTCGGAGGCCCAGCCCGACGAGGTCTACAACCTCGGCGCGGTCTCCTTCGTGGCGTACTCCTGGGAGAACGCGCGGCTGACCTCGGACGTGACCGGCCTGGGTGTGCTCAACGTCCTCGAGGCCACCCGGCTGCACGCGGGCCCGGACCTGTCGAAGATCCGCTTCTACCAGGCCTCGAGCTCGGAGATGTTCGGCAAGGTGCAGGACGTGCCCCAGCGCGAGACCACGCTGCTGTGGCCGCGCTCGCCCTACGGCGTGGCCAAGGTCTACGGCCACTACATGACCATCAACTACCGCGAGTCCTACGGGATGCACGCCTCGTCGGGGATCCTCTTCAACCACGAGTCCCCGCGCCGCGGCCCGGAGTTCGTGACCAGGAAGATCACCCGCGCCGTGGCCCGCATGACGCTCGGTCTGCAGGACACCCTCGCGCTGGGGAACCTCGACGCCAAGCGGGACTGGGGCTTCGCCGGCGACTACGTCGAGGCGATGTGGCTGATGCTCCAGCAGGAGCAGGCCGACGACTACGTCGTCGCCACGGGCGAGACGCACTCCATCCGGGAGTTCCTCGAGATCGCCTTCGCGCACGTGGGCATCGACGACTGGCGGGACCGGGTGACGCAGGACCCGCGTTTCCTGCGGCCGGCGGAGGTCGACCTCCTGATCGGTGATCCCTCCAAGGCGCGGGAGCGGCTCGGGTGGCAGCCCAAGGTCGGCTTCGAGGACCTGGTCCGCATGATGGTCGACTCCGATCTGGCCGAACAGCGCACCCTCTCGGGCCGGTGAGCGCCGTGCGCGTCCTCGTGACCGGGGCCACCGGGCAGGACGGCAGCTACCTCGTCGAGCAGCTGCTGGCCGAGGGGGCCGAGATCCACGCCCTCGTCCGGCCGGACGAGGAGCCCGGGCCCGGTGCCCACCCGCTGCCCGGCGCGGTGCACCAGCACGCGGGGGATCTCCGCGACGGGCCGGCCCTGGAGGCGCTGGTCGCCGCCGTCGAGCCCACCGAGATCTACAACCTCGGGGGCTTGAGCTCGGTGGCGCTGTCGTGGCAGGAGCCGGCCCTGACCGCGCAGATCAGCGGCCTGGCGGTGGGGCACCTGCTCGCGGCCGCGCACGACCTGCAGGAGCGCAGCGGTCGGCCGGTGACGTTCGTGCAGGCCTCCAGCGCCGAGATCTTCGCCCGCACCTCGCGCATCCCGCAGGACGAGACGACGCCGCTGCGCCCGCTGTCCCCGTACGGCGCGGCCAAGGCCTACGCGCACCACCTCGTCGGCGTCTACCGCGCCCAGGGGCTGCGGGCGTGCAGCTGCGTGCTCTACAACCACGAGTCTCCGCGCCGTCCCGAGACGTTCGTGACGCGGAAGATCACCGCAGGGGTGGCGCGGATCGCCCGCGGCCTGCAGGACGAGCTGGCGATGGGCAACCTGGATGCGCGGCGCGACTGGGGCTGGGCCCCGGACTACGTGCAGGCGATGGTCCTGGCGGCCCGCGCCGACCGGGGCCGCGACTACGTCATCGCGACCGGCGTCTCGCACAGCGTGCGGGACTTCGTCGAGGCGGCGTTCCGGGCCGCGGGCATCGACGACTGGGAGCGGCACGTCACCCTCGACCCGCGCTTCGTCCGCCCCTCGGACGCCCCGGAGCTGGTGGGTGACGCGACGCGCGCCCGGCAGCTGCTCGGCTGGCAGTCGTCGGTCGGGTTCGAGGAGGTCGTGGCGCGGATGGTGGAGCACGATCTGACAGCGGTGGACGGTGCGGCCTGAGCACAACTTGTGCTTGACCGGACCGGTCCGTCGTAGCCGGCATGCGACGTCCGGGGCGGGTGGGGACGGGTGTGACTGGTGATCCGTTGCGGCGCGAAACCGTTTTCGTGTGTCGTCTTCAGTCGCGGACCGGAGGGGGTCGCGGACATACAGTCACCTCGCCATGACTGAAGCCCAGGCACTGCCTCTCCCCGGGACTGCCGACTCGCGCCGGATCGGCTCGGTGCCCCGGCGCCTGCCGGTGCCGCGCCCGGAGCTGGACGTCGTCCCACCGCCCGCGGGTCGCGAGTGGCCCGCTGTCTCGGTCGTCATGCCGGTCCTCAACGAGGAGAAGCACCTGGCCGCCAGCGTGGGCCAGATCCTCGGGCAGGAGTACGGCGGCGAGCTCGAGCTGATCATCGCCCTCGGCCCCTCCAAGGACGCCACCGACCGCATCGCCCGCAAGCTCGCCTTCAGCGACGCGCGGATCAAGCTGGTGAGGAACCCGACCGGGCGGACGCCGGCCGGTCTGAACGCCGCGGTGCTGGCGGCGAGCCACGACATCATCGCCCGGGTCGACGGGCACGGCGTCCTGCTGCCCGGCTACATGGAGAAGGCCGTCCGGCTGCTCGAGGAGACCGGGGCCGCGAACGTCGGCGGCCTGATGCTGGCCGTGGGGGAGACCCCCTTCGAGCAGGCCGTCGCCCGCGCCTACGGGTCCAAGGTCGGTCTGGGCGGCGGCAGCTTCCACGTCGGCGGCAGCGAGGGGCCGGCGGAGTCGGTGTACCTCGGCGTCTTCCGCCGCGACGTGCTGGAACGGCTCGGCGGCTTCAACGACCACTACCACCGGGCCCAGGACTGGGAGCTCAACTTCCGCATCCGCCAGGCCGGCGAGCTCGTCTGGTTCTCGCCGGACCTCGCGGTGACCTACCGGCCTCGGTCGTCCTGGCCGGAGCTGGTCCGCCAGTTCTTCCACACCGGCCGCTGGCGGCGGGAGGTCATCCGTCAGTACCCCGACACCGCCTCGGCCCGGTACCTGGCCCCGCCGGTCGTCACCGGCGCCATCCTGGCCGGCGCGGCGATCGGTGCGGCGGGCGCCGTCGCCGGGGTGCCCGCGCTCCGCCGCGGCTGGCTGGCCCCGCTGATGTACGTGCTGGGCGTCCTGCTCGCCTCCTTCCGCGAGGGCCGCGGGCTCCCGTGGCGGGCGCAGGCGCTGCTGCCCGCTGTCCTGGCGAGCATGCACCTGAGCTGGGGAGCGGGCTTCCTCTTCGGTCGACGACCGCGTTAGTCCTCGCACGGATGCGACCGGCCGGCGTTCCGCCCCGAGGGCGGGTGCGCCGGCCATCGGCATGCGCGGGCCGACCGCCCGAGGCCCCTGCCGGACCCTGATCACGGCGGGTGCGGCGGCGGCTGCTCCGTGGACCGAGCCCCCCGAGGCCGGCTGCTCCGGCGTGTCTCGACCGCTGTTGCGTCACCGGACGGGGACGGTCCGTCACATTGATGTCGTGACGGGAAGGTTCTGCTGTGACCTGCAGAGTCTCGCGTGACAGGTGGGCGACCCGAGACCGAACGGTTTCGGCACGTCCCCCGTCGATATCAAGCCAAAACGTATAGTCACCGCGCCAACACAGCGTGCTCGCACAGCACTGTCTTCAGGCCTCGGATCGCTCGTCGCTCCGGTCGTCCGACTCAGATCTGCGCTGGCAAGGCGGTCCCCATGCGCGGTGCTCATCGCGCGAGCAACGAGGAGTTCCCGGAGACATGCTGACCACCTACCAGGTCACCGAGCAGCTGGAGCAGCCGGAGCCGCTCGTGGATGCCGAGCCGTCCGCCCCGGCCCGGCGCCGACCGTCGCGGCGGTCGATCCTCCTCGCGCTCCTCGCGCTCCTGAACGTCGTCGTGCCGGCGGTCATCGCCTGGCAGGCGTCGCTCACCGTGCCGACGTACCACCTCGACGGCGCCTTCCAGACCGCCAGTGGTCTCTTCCGCCTCTCCGAGGGGGACGTGCCCGGTCGCGACTTCTACCCCTACCTGGGCATCGGCCCGCTGTACGTCCTGTATCCGTTCTTCCTGCTGTTCGGTGCGGACCTGACCGCCTCGGTCTTCGCTGCCCACTTCGTCGCCCTGCTGTCGGCGCAGATCGTGGTGGCCGTCCTCGTCAGCCTGATCGTGCGCCGCCGCTCGGTCTGGGTCTTCGGGCTCGCAGCGACGGTGCCCCTGGCGGTGATCGCGGTCACCAACCTGTGGCCGGGGGTCTACGGGATGGAATCAGCCTGCGGGAACTGCCTCGGCATGATCCGGTACGCGGCCGATCCCGGGCACAGCCTGCGGCCGCTCCGCGCCATGGCGCCCTACCTGCTGGTGCTGGTCGCGGCCGCGGCGTTCTTCGGGACGTGGAAGCAGTCGACCAGGATGGTCACCCTGGGTGTGGCCACCGGCGTCGTCGCCGCTCTGTGGTCCAACGACTACGGGCTCGTGTCCGCAGCGCTGATGGTCCTGCTCGTCACCGCGCTCCAGGCGCGACGCCGCGACCAGGCGTGGATGCGCTCGGTCCTGCTGCTGTGGGGCAGCTCCCTCGCCGCCTTCCTCGGCGCCGGCTTCCTGGCCACCTGGGGGCGCTTCGTCCCCTATGTCGAGTACAACCTCGTCGACGTGCGCGGGGACCAGTTCTGGTACTTCGGGCCGTGGGACGAGCCGTACCGGGTCTTCTCCGCAGGGGACCTGCGCGGGGTCATCTCGATCGAGGGGGCCTCCATCGGTCTGGTCGCCCTGGTCGTGGCCCTCGTCGTGGCGGTCCGTCTCCGGAGCCTGCCCTGGGTCCTCGTGGCGTACCTCGGCGTGTCCACGCTGGCCGGCGGGGTCACGGCGACCGTCGGTGGCCATGCGGCCTACTACTTCTGGGCCTTCCGCGTGTGGGGCCTGGTCGTCATCGCCACCTCCCTGGTCATGCTCGTGCGCTACCAGGCCGTCCTGCACCGTCCCGCCCTGGCGCACGTCTGGGACCGGTCGACCCGCCTGCGCCGAGTGGTCGTGGCGCTGACCGTCGTCGCGCTGCTCGGGATCAGCGGCGCCGCCGTCTCCAACGCTGCCGAGCAGCGGAGCTCCCTGGCATCGAGCGACGACTTCGTCTGGGATGCCGACTTCGGCGGCTACCTCGACGCCGAGTACGCCGACCACGTCGCCCTTGCCCGCGAGCTCGGCGAGCCGGCCGTGGAGGAGTACTTCGGCCTGCTCGGGGTGGCCGACGGCCCCGACCCCGACCTGGCGGTCGACGCGGTCATCCACGCGCTCGGCGACCAGCGGCAGGCCTTCGCCGACCGACTGGCGGAGCGACCGGAGCACGTCGTCACCACGACGCCGGAGCGGAGCGAGAACTGGGCCAACTGGAACATGACCGCGAACTGGTGGTTCTACCGCGACCTGCTGCGGTCCTACGTGCCGGAGCAGACCTCGCCGATGACCATCGTCTGGACCAGGGGCGACAGCGTCACGTGGGAGTCCGTCCCCTGCGCCGTCAAGGGCTACCACATCGAACTGGCAGCGCCGGTGAGTGGCCTGTACGAGGTGCAGTTGGACTACCGGGGGCCCGGTGCTAACTCCCGTTCGTTCTCCATGGTCCGCACCAACCTCGACATCCCGCTCGCCGACGGTTATCTCGCACTCGACCCCGGGGCGTCACGTCAGAGCTTCCCCGTGTACGTCCACGACCCTCGGGTGGGGGTGACCAACCTGGCCATGAAGGACGTGCCGGCGGAGGAGGGAGAGCAGCTGAGCAAGCTGATCGGCTGCTCCGCGTCGGCCGTCACGTACCCCGACGCCGATGCGACGGACGACGCGATCGGCGGGATGCTGCGCGCCAACAACGTGCTCCCCTACTGGGGGACCCCGGTGGACGCCACGTTCGGCAAGTGGCGGGACGGCGTGAACACCGAGCACGCGGCCATCCTCGTCCCGCGCACGGAGAAGAACCTGCGGAGGTTCCTGGCCGCTGACAGCGTGCGGTTCGCCACCGGGGAGACCCGCACCATCGAGGAGATCACGGCAACGTCGCGCTGGCTCAACGTCACCCTGAGCGGGGACAAGCTCGACCGGGACGAGACCGCGTATCCGAACCCGTTCTGGCTCGAGAAGGACGCGGGCTGATGACCATCAGTGACGTGCGGCAGGCTCAGCCGCCCGTGGACGCCCTGGACGACGTGACGGCTCCACCGGCGGGATCGCCGAAGCGGCGGTACAAGGCGAACCTCGCCTTCGGTCTGCTGCTCCTCTTCCTCGTGGCGGTGCCCGCCACGCTGGCCTGGCAGGCCGCGCTCCTGGTTCCGACCTTCCACCTCGACGGCGCCTTCCAGACCGCCAGCGGGCTGTTCCGGCTGTCCGAGGGGGAGTGGCCGGGGCGGGACTTCTTCCCCTACCTGGGGATCGGCCCCGTCCTGGTGCTGTACCCGTTCTTCCTCCTGCTGGGCGGCGACATCCAGGCCTCCGTCTTCGCCGCCCACTTCGTCGCACTGTTGTCGGCGCAGATCATCTTCGCCGTGCTGGTCGCCCTCCTCACCGGGCGGCGGTCGCGGTGGGTCATGGCGCTGACGGCCGCTGTGCCGCTCGTCCTGCTCACGGCCACGACGCTCTGGCCGGGCCTCGCCAGCGCCGACAGCGCATGCGGTGGCTGCGTCGGCCTGATGCGGTATGCCGTCGATCCGGGCCTGAGCCTGCGGCCCCTGCGCGGTCTCGCGCCCTACCTGCTCGCCTTCCTCGCCATGGTCGTGCTGTCCGGCAGGTGGCGGACGCGCACCGCGATGGTCGTGCTCGGAGCCGCATCGGGCGCCGTCGGCGCACTCTGGTCGAACGACTACGGCCTCGTCTCGGCGGGCCTGCTGGTCCTCGTGGTGACAGTGCTGCAGGTGCGCCGCCGGGGCAGCGACAGGGCGTCCGCCGTGGCAGTGCTGTGGGGCGCCACCGTCGGGAGCTATCTGGTCACCGGCCTGGTGGCCACGGGCGGCCACCTGCTCCCGTACCTGCGCTACAACCTCGTCGATGTGCGGGGGGACCAGTTCTGGTACTTCCCCGGCTGGGCCGAGGAGTTCAAGGTCTACTCCCTCGGTGACCTGGCCCGCGTGCTGCTGGACGAGCAGGCCGGCGTGGCCGTCGCACTGCTCATCGTGGTGTCGATCGCCGCGTACCGCGCCCGCAGCCTTGCCCTGCTGCTCGTGGCATACGTCGGCGCAGCAACGCTGCTGGGCGGCCTCGCCGCGACCATCGGTGGGCACGCGGGCTACTACTTCTGGACCTTCCGCTTCTGGGCACTCGTCGTCGCGGCTATCGGTGCGGTCGTGCTGGTGCGGAAGCTGGTGGTCAGCCGTCGGTCGGCGCCGGTCGACCGGCGGGTCACGCTGGCGATCCGTGGCGTCGCGGGTGTCGTGACCGTCGGCGCACTGCTCGCCGTCGGCGTGGTGGTCGCCACCGACGCGGCGGACTACCGGAGCGCGCTCGCCGCCGACGACCGCTACGTCTACGACGGGGATCTGGACGGGTACCTCGACGCCCGCTACGCCGATCACGTCGCCCGGGCCCGTGAGCTCGGCGCCCCGGTGATCGAGGAGTACGCCGGCCTGATGAGCGGGGTCAACGGGATGAACTCCGAGCTCGCCGTCGACTCGGTTATCCATGCGCTGGGCGACCAGCGTGACGCCTTCGAGCAGCGTCTGCTCGAGGGGCCCGAGCCCGTGGTCAGCACGGCACCCGGCGCGACCGAGATCATGTGGCCGGACGACTGGTCGTCGTGGGCGATCAGCGCCAACTGGTGGTTCTACCGCGAGCTCTTCCGGGCCTACACCCCGGAGCAGACCTCGCCGATGACGTTGCTCTGGTCGCGGGCCGCCGAGCCCGCCACGTGGGACCCCGTGGCGTGCCGCGTGACCGGCTACGGCGTCGAGATCGACGCACCGCAGGGCGGGCTCTTCGAGGTGCGGCTGGACTACCGCGGACCGGGCCAGAACGCGCGCGCGTTCTCCATGGTCCGCAACTACATCAACTCCCCGGTCGAGGCGAACGGATGGCTGGCACTGGACCCGGGAGCCACCAGCCAGACCTTCCCGGTCTACGTCCACGACTCGTCGACGTTCCGGCTGAAGGACATCGGAGCGGGGACGGGAGATCCGCTGACGACGGTGACCGGCTGCTCGGCCGAGGCCATCAGCTTCCCGCAGGGAGCCGCGACCATGGACCTGTACGGGGAGATGCTCCTCACGAACGGAGCGCTCGACTACCGGGCGACCCCGGCGGACCTGAACTTCGGCTCCTGGGACCACGGGGTGCACACGGAGAGGGCCGCGTTCGCCCTGCCTGCGACGGCGGAGAACCGCAAGGCGCTGCGGTCCGCGGAGACGGTGCGGTTCGGGGACGCCGATGTCCGGACCATCGACGACGTGATGCCGGCGAAGAACTGGCTGGTGGTCTTCGTCTCGGGGCCGTTGCTCGAGCCGGAGGTGGCGGGCTTTCCCCAGCCGTTCCACCTGGGTGACTGACCACAATCCCACTAGTGCGGACATTGCATGCGTTGCCCGAGTGACGTGTGTGGTTCACGGGTGGGACGGGGCGCGGTGGAACGTTTCCGACACCGTATCGGATAGTCCGCTGCTAGGCTCGGCGAAAGCCATTCCTCCGTCTCGCCGCGCACGGCGACGCCGTGGATTTCGAGACCATTCCGAGGAGCAGGACAAGAGGATGTTCGGATTGACTGAGACCCGCACCTCTGGACCGCTGGAGGCGACGGACCACTTGCCTGCCGACCGCGGGGCAGAGGTGCACGACCGCGGGGCAGAGGTGCACGCGGGCGATGCGCGGAGGGGTCGCTCGCGGCTCGTACGCAGCTGGCCGGCGCTGGCGCTGCTGGTGCTGTTCGCCGTGTCGGTCCTGCTGCGCCTGCCGTCCTTCTCCATCGATCCGGTCGAGGACGCCGGCTGGACGCCGTACGAGCGGTACAGCAACACGGAGGTCTGGACGCACAACTGGCACGTGCTCGACGTCTACGCGACCGAGCCCGCCGGCGAGCACCTCTTCGCCTCGTACATCGAGGGCAGCTGGCCCTGCACGGCGTCCGCGTCCTGCGCGGAGGAGTTCGTCGCGAACTCGAAGAATCCTGATCTGACGGTGTACACGTCTTTTCCGCCGACGGCTTTCATCGCTCTCTACGCGGTGATGAAGGTGTTCGGCGGCGGGAACTACACCTACGAGGCGTCGCAGATATTCGGTCTCGCGCTGCACGCCCTGTGTGTCGGATTGATCGCCTATCTCGCATATCTGTTGACGCGGAACAAGCTCATCTCCGTGCTGGCGGGCGCGATCTACACATTTTCCACCGCCACGATGTGGTACCACATGAACGTCTACTGGGCCCATGAACTCCTGATGCCCGTGTTCATCGCGGCGCTCGTCGTCTTCGTGCGGCGCAAGGGCGCCATGCGCTGGTGGCAGAGCCTGTTCTTCGGGTTCGCGATGACCCTGATCACCTGGACCGGCGCGGTCGCGGCAGTCGGGTTCGCCGCCTACGGGTTGTGGCGGTACCTCCGGACCAGGGAGCGGGCGCACCTCGCCCACCTCTTCATGGTGGCCGGCATGGCCGCGGCCATCGCGGTCGTCCTCCTCCAGGTGCTCGTGGTGACCGGCTCCAGCCCGGTGGAGTACGTGGAGCGCGTGGTCCATCGCGCCGGCTTCCGCTCCAGCGGATCGGACAGCATGCCGTTCGGCGTCATGGCGTGGCGCTTCGTCAACAGCCTGATGCTGGACTACGGCGGTTTCCTCGTGATCGCCTTCGCGCTGGCCGTGCGGAAGAAGCTGACGAGCTTCCAGTGGGCCGTGGTGTTCGTGTCGACCTTCCCGTTGCTCGAGACGTTCGTCGTCCTCGAGCACGACACCACCTACGGCTTCGGCCGCCTCAAGTGGCTGGTGCCGGTGATCGTGCTGATCTGCATGGGTGCCGCCAACCTCAGCCCGAGGCGTCGAGGGCAGCTCGCCCTGGCCGTGGCGGCTGCATCGGTGCTCCACGTGGCCTTGTACTTCCTGGTCTTCACGCCGGTCGCATGACGGAGGCAGCCGGGACGGCTGCTGCGCCGGTCGTCGAGAACCCGCACAACCGGCGACTGCCGGTGCTGGACGCGTTGCGCATGGTCGCTGCGCTCTGGGTCTTCACCGCGCACGCGGTCTTCGCGGAGAACTACTTCGTGACCGGCGACACCTCGCCCATCGAGAACGAACCCTCGACGGGCTTCGTCGAGATCGTGCGCCTGGGCTGGTTCGGCGTCGATGCCTTCTTCGTCATCAGCGGGATCGTCATCGCCCGCACCGCTTTGGGGAGGACCGCGCCCGAGTTCCTGGTGGCGCGGTTCTCCCGGATCGCCCCGAGCTTCGTCGTCGGCGTCGTCATCGCGGTGCTCGTCGCCTTCTGCCTGGGAGGGGAGGGCACGGCGCCGAACAACGGCCACGCCTCCCTCGCGGACCTCTTCCCGTCGTTGACGCTCCTGAACTTCCCCCTCGGCGATCCGGTGTCGGCCGAGGCCTCGTACTGGACGCTCTGGATCGAGGCGAAGTTCTACGTCCTGGTCGCGATCTGCCTGCTGGTGTGCCGAACAGGATCGCGTCGGTCGATGGTGATCTTCCTGGCTCTGTGGACGTTCGCCGTGACAGTCACGCGCGAGGCAGGCGAACCGGGACTCGATGCGCTGCTGCTCGTCCCGTTCGCCCCGTACTTCATCCTCGGCGCGACGCTGGGGCTGATCCGGAACAGGCGTGAGCTGGTGGCGCTGGCCCCGCTGGTGGCCGTGTCGCTGACGCTGGCGGTGAGCACGGCGGAGGCGCGCGGCGCCTTCGCGACCTGGACGTGGACCGTGTGCGTGCTGGTCGTGGCGGCGCTCATCGCGATCGGGTTGCTGGTTCCCGGCTCGGACTCACGCCTCTCGCGGTGTCTGACCACCCTCGGCCTGGCCTCCTTCCCGCTCTACCTGCTCAATCTCCGCTTCGGCGGGCTGGTCGTGGGGGCCCTGGAGTCCCGAGGCGTGATCGTCCCCGTCGCCGTCGGAGTGGGTGCCGCCGTCCTGGTGGTCCTCGCGTGCCTGTGGGCCACCCGCGTCGAGCCACGCATGCAACGCGCGCTGAAGGCGGCGATGACCCGCGGCCTCCGCGAACTCGGCGACCCGGGCCCGCGTCCACGGGACGGCGCATCGGCACCGGCCTCGTCGTCGGACGACGGTGCTGCGGGCTCCGGCGTGCGTGACGTGGTGGAACGGCTGGTCCCTCGTGTCCGCGCTCCCGAGGACGGCGGGACGGGCGAGCCGGCCCGGGCGCAGGCCGGCCCTCCGGGTGTCGGGACGCCGCGGGGCTCCGGCGCCGGGGAACACGTCTGACCCCCTCGTCGGGTGCTCGACTGGCAGAGCCTGCCCACACCCGCCGGGCCACCCTGTGCCCTGTTGCCGTGGTGGACGGACCGATCCGTCCACGCGGAAGTACACGCGTGTGACTCGTGGTGCTGGCGGGGGAGTCGTGCTCAGCGGGCCGGGCGGTCTCGGAATCTCGGCTTGAGTCCATCGCCCTGCGTATTCGCGGCCGTACTCTCAGCTTCGTCGTCGTGACGAGCCCATATGCGGCCGACCGTCCCGCCCCGCACCCACCGAAGGACCTCCCCGTGCTCCTGACCCGCCGCGAGTCCGCCACCTGGCTCGCCGTGCTCGTCGGCGGCGGGCTGGAGCTGCGGTACGACTTCCTGCGGGTGCTGACGACGAACTACAAGGAGCACTTCCAGCTCGACTCGGACTCGCTCGTGTACGCGACGCTCGCCGACGGCAGCCGAGGGGCCCTGGACCCCATGGTCCGGGCGACCGGCGAGGACTACACGAGCCAGGTCGGCCTGCACGGCATGGTGATGGCGCTGGTCACGCCGGGAGCGTCGCTCTACGAGGCCCTCCGGCTGACCACCGCGCTCCTGCTGGCCGCGGTCCTGGCCACCGCCGTCATCGCCTGCTGGCGGGCCTGGGGCGGCCGGGCGGCCACCGTGCTCGGCGCGCTGCTGTTCACCGCGCCGTGGCTCAACGCGTTCGGCGCGAGCGCCTACTGGCAGCTGTGGACGTTCCTGCTGCCCATGCTGGTGCCGCTGCTCGTGTGGCCCCGGCTCGGCACCGGCCGGCGCAAGTGGGTCCGCGGCGGCCTGCTCATCGGCGGCCTGGTCTTCCTCAAGTGCCTCTGCGGCTACGAGTTCATCACCACCCTCGTCCTCGGGGTCGCGGCCGTCGTGGCCTTCCACGAGTTCCGGGAGCGCTTCGACCGGCAGCTCCTGGTGCGCCTGGCCGCCGCGATGGGCGCCGCCATCGCCGGCTTCGCCGCGGCCATGGGCGTCCACGCCGTGCAGCTCCAGCTCCGCTTCGGCAACCTCTCGGCGCTCGGCGGAGCTGCCGGGGACCGCACGTTCTGGCCCACGAAGCTCGAGGTCATCGCCCCGCGCGTCTACAAGCAGTCCGGCCCCCTCGGCCGCTGGCTGCTGGAGCAGAACGAGGTCCTGGGCGTCTGGCTGTTCCGCATGCGGTACTTCTTCACCGACCCGGCGGTCGCGCTGCCCGCCCCGCAGCAGTTCGGCCTGGGCCCGCTGCCCTTCGAGATCCCCATCTACCTGTTCGTGGTGGTCTACGCGGTGCTCGCCTGGCGCGCGTTCCGGGGCAGGGGCGAGGACGCGGCCCTCCAGCGCCGGCTGGCCGTGGCCGCAGGCATCTCGCTCGCGGGCGCCCTGTCCTGGCTGGTGCTGGCCTACGGGCACATGATCGTGCACTTCCACGTCGACGCGATCGTCTTCTACCTGCCGTTCCTCCCGCTGGTCTTCGCGATGATCGCCCTCCACGTGGCGACCGCGACGCGTGCGGGGACACCGGCCCGCACCGCCGTCCCCGCTCACCTTCCTGCTCCCTCCGCTCCCGTCGACCCCGAGGACGCGTACGCCATGAACGAGCCGCAGACGGCCCGCCGCATCCCCGTCGGCGCATCGGCATGACCGCCGGCAGCGCACAGTCCGTCGTCGTCGTCGGCGGGGGGTTCTACGGCTCGTCGCTGGCGGCGCACCTCGCCCGGGAGGGCTCCCGGGTGACCCTGCTGGAGGCGCGCGGCGACCTCCTCGGCGGCGCCAGCTACTTCAACCAGGCCCGCGTGCACGGCGGGTACCACTACCCGCGGTCGCTGCGCACGGCCGGCCGCAGCCAGGCCTACTACTCGTCCTTCATGGCCCGGTACTCCGACTGCGTCGTCGAGGACTTCCTCTGCATCTACGCGATCGCCCGCGGCTCGCTCACCAACGCGCGGAAGTTCCGGCGCGTGATGGAGCAGGTGGGCGCGCCGCTCATGGACGCCCCGGCGTCGGTGCGCGGCCTGTTCAACCCGGCCACCATCGAGCAGTCCTGGGTCACCCGGGAGTCGGTCTTCGACTCGCTCAAGCTGCGCGAGCACGTCCGCCAGGAACTGGTCGACGCCCGCGTCGACGTGCGGCTGAACACGCGCGTCGTCCGCGTCGAGGAGGGCCCGGAGGCCGCGATGGTCGTCCTGGCCGACGGTGACACCCTGGCGGCCGACCGCGTCCTGGTGTGCACCTACGGGGAGTCCATCGGTGAGGTGCCCACGGGCGTCGGCTACGCCGGGCTGCACTGCGAGCCCTGCGAGATGGCCCTCGTGGACGTGCCCGCGGCCCTGGAGGGCAAGGGCATCACCGTCATGGACGGCCCCTACTTCTCCCTCATGCCCTTCCCGTCAACCCCGTGGCACACGCTCAGCCACGTCCGGTACACCCCGCACGGCGCCCAGCCGTCGTTCGAGGCGGCCGCCGAGGTCCTGCGCAGCGGCCGGCTGGCCAGCCGGGCCGACTGGATGGCCCGCGACGCGGCGCGCTTCGTGCCCGCCCTGCGCGACGCGGTCCACGTGGAGTCCCTCTGGGGCGTCAAGACCGTGCCCGCCCGCCGCGACGGGGACGACGCCCGGCCCATCGTCATGCGCCGTTCCGGAGGAGGGCGAGTGATGTCCCTCCTCGGAAGCAAGATCGACAACGTCGGAGACGCTCTCCGAGTAGCAGAGGAGCACCTCCGTGACGCGGTCTGAGACCTACGCCGACACCCTGCCCACGCCCGGAGGCGGACCCGCCTCGCCGTCCCTGCAAGGAGACACGTCCGCCATGACCGTGCCCCCGCCCGCCGCGCCCCCGGCCATCGAGAACGCGCCGCTCGTCGCCGTCCCCGTCGCCGCAGCGACCGAGACGCCGTCGACGCCGCCGTCCCAGATCGTCGTCCGCACGCCCGCACCCACCGGGCGTGGCGGCACCTTCCTCAGCGTCGTCGTCATCGCGGACGCCGCCTCGTCCGAGGTCGAGTCCGACCTCGCCGCCCTCGACGCGGCGCTCGCCGAGACCTTCCCGGTGCACGAGATCGTGCTGGTGCTGACCGCTTCCCGCGGGCGGGTGCTCTGGGCGCGCAACCTCGCCGAGAAGCAGGCGAACCTGCAGGTCCTGGGCCTGCTGCACGAGGCCGGCGACGAGGTCGCCTTCACGGCCGGGCTCGACGGCGCGCTCGGCGACGTCGTCGTGACCGCCCGCCTGGGCGCCGACGCCCCGGCGGACATCGTGCGGTGCGCCGGGATGGTCACCGACGACCACGCCGTCGTGGTGGGCGTCGACACGTCCGCGCCGTCCCGCCGGCGCCTCGCGGTGCAGGCCACCAGCGCGCTGGCCAGCCGCAGCATGGGCCAGGAGATCGCCTCGGTCAGCCTGGGCCTGCGCGCCTACAGCCGCGCCGCCCTCGACGCCTGGCTGCCCCGCCGCGACCGCGACCGGGTCCTGCGGATGCTGCCGGTCATCTCCGGCTACTCCGCCACGGTCATGGAGTACACGCCCACGTCGCGGGGCCACCAGCGCGGCGCCACCAGCGCCCGCCAGGTCATCCGCTCGATCTTCTACAGCAGCTCGCGGCCGCTGCGGCTGGCCGTCGGGCTCGCCCTGGTCGGCAGCGCCCTGAACCTGCTGTACGCGCTCTACGTGGTGGGCGTGGGCCTGTTCAGCGGCGCCGTCGAGGGGTGGACCTCGATGAGCCTGCAGAACAGCATCATGTTCTTCCTGCTCAGCGTGGTCATCGCGATCATGGCCGAGTTCATGTTCCAGTCCAACGAGACGGCCAACGAACGGCCGATCTACCGGGTGGCCTTCGAGGCGACCAGCGCGGTGCTCGAGGCCCGGGACATGCTCAACGTCGAGTCCGCGACCGGCGACCGCCCGACCACCTCGGCCGCGGCATGACCGCGCCGCAGCGACGCGCGCTCGTCGGCTGGACCGGCTTCGTCGGTGGCGAGCTCGACCGGCGGATCGCCCCGGTCGCCCGCTTCCGCAGCACCGACATCGACCAGCTCCCCGGGGCGTCCGTCGACGAGGTCGTCTGCGCCGGTGCGCCGGCGGAGAAGTGGAAGGCCAACGCCGAGCCCGAGGCCGACTGGGCCAACATCCAGCGGCTGATCGACGCCCTGGACGGCAGCAGCGCCCGCTCGTGCGTGCTGGTGAGCACGGTCGACGCCTACAGCGACTCGCGCCAGGCGGACGAGGGCACCGCCGCGGACACCGCCCAGGAGCAGGCCTACGGCCGGCACCGCGCCCTCCTCGAGCAGTTCGTCACCGAGCGTTTCGAGGACTCCCTCGTCGTCCGGCTGCCCGGCATGTTCGGGCCGGGGCTGAAGAAGAACCTCGTGTTCGACCTCATCCACCAGCCCGAGGCGCGGTTCGCCCACGAGGACTCCGCGTTCCAGTTCTACGACGTCCGCGATCTGTGGGGACACGTGCTGCTCGCCCGGGACGCCGGCCTGCGGGTGGTCAACCTCGCCACCGAGCCGGTGACCGCGGCGCAGGTGGCGCGGGAGTGCTTCGGGGTCGACTACTCCTGCACCGACCGCCCCATCGCGGCCTACGACCTGCGCACCCGCCACGCGGCGGAGCTGGGCGGCCGGGACGGCGCCTACCTGCGCACCAGCGACGAGGTACTGGCCGCCATCCGGGCCTGGGGCGCCCGGGAGCTGGCCGGTGCTGCGGCATGAGGGTCGCCTTCTCCAACCTCGCCTGGGCCGCCGACGAGGACGCGGCCGTGCTGCCGATGCTCGTCGACTCCGGCCTGACCTCGCTCGAGGTCGCCCCCACCCGGCTCTGGGACGACCCGCTCGCCCAGGACGCCGACGAGGTGGCCGCCGCCCGCGCCACCGTGGAGGCCACCGGCATGCGCGTCGTCGCGCTGCAGTCCCTGCTGTTCCAGCGTCCGGAGCTGCAGCTGTTCGGTACTCCCGAGTCCCGGGAGGGCCTCCACGACCACCTCGTGGGCATGGCCGACCTCGCCGTCGGGCTCGGTGCCACCCGGCTGGTCTTCGGCTCCCCGGGCAACCGGCGCCGCGACGACCTGCCGGTCGAGCAGGCCGACGAGATCGGCATCGAGTTCTTCGGCCGGCTGGGCAAGGAGGCCGCCGACCGCGGCGTCTGCTTCGTCATGGAGGCGAACCCGACGGTGTACCGCTGCGACTGGCTGACCGACGCGGTGGCCTCGACCGCCTTCGTGCGGGCGGTCGACTCGCCGGGTGTCCGGCTGCACCTGGACACGGCGTGCATGGCTCTCGCCGGGGACGACGCACCCACCCGGGTGCGCGAGGGGGCCGACCTGCTGGCCCACGTGCACGCCAGCGCCCCCCAGCTGGGCGCGGTCGGACCGGACGGGCCGGTCGACCACGACGCGATCGCCGCGGCGCTGCGGGAGATCGGCTACGACGGCCACGTCTCGGTCGAGATGCTGCGCCAGACCGACGACCCCACCGGCACCGTCCGCCGGTGCGTCGACTACGTCAAGGAGACCTACCGGTGAGCTACGACATCGACGACCGCGGCTGGGCGGTGCCGCGGGGGGACCAGCACGTCCTCGCCGAGCGCAGCAGCCGCTACTGCGTGCTGATCCCCGTCATCAACGAGGGCCAGCGCATCCTCGACCAGCTCAAGCGGCTGCAGGAGCTCGACCTCGGCATCGACGTCCTCGTCGCCGACGGGGGGAGCACCGACGGCTCCAACGACCCCGACGTGCTGCGCGGCCTGGGCGTGCGCGCCCTGCTGGTCAAGCGGGACGCCGGGAAGCTCAGCGCCCAGCTGCGCATGGGCTTCGCCTTCGCCATGCGCGAGGGCTACGACGGCGTGGTCACCGTCGACGGCAACGGCAAGGACGACGTCTCGGCGATCCCGCAGCTCGTCGCGGCCCTCGAGGGTGGGGCCGGCTTCGTGCAGGGCTCGCGGTTCATCCCGGGCGGGCTCGGCATCAACACCCCCCGCAGCCGCCGGCTGGCCATCACGCTCGCGCACGCGCCGGTGACCTCGCTGGCCGCGGGCAAGCGCTACACGGACACGACCAACGGTTTCCGGGGCCACTCGCGGGCGCTGCTGCTCGACCCGCGCGTCGCCCCGATGCGCGGGGTGTTCGACACCTACGAGCTGCTGGCCTACCTGCCCATCCAGGCGGCCAGGCTCGGCTACGGCTGCACCGAGGTCCCGGTCACCCGCGCCTACCCGGACGACGGGCACGTGCCCACCAAGATCAAGGGACGGCGGGGCGAGGTGGACCTCGTCCGCATCCTGACCCGTGCGGCCCTCGGCCGCTACGCACCGCCGTCGGCGTGAGCGCGGGCCCGCGCGGCGAGTTCGTCCGGTTCGCCGTGGTGAACGCCGCCAACACGGCGCTGTACTGGGGCCTCTACCTGGCCCTGCTGCTCGTGGCGCCGTACATGGTGGCCAACGTGGCGAGTCTGGTCGTCGCCGTCGTGGTCGCCTACTGGCTCAACGCGCGGTACGCCTTCCGGGTCCGGATGAGTGTGAAGGCCCTGGCCGGTTTCCTGGCGGGCCAGGGGGTGACGATCCTCCTCCGGATCGCGCTGGTCTGGGCGATGGTCGAGGCGTTCGGCGTCGACGAGCGGCTCGCGCCGCCGATCGCCGTCGCCCTGGCCCTGCCGGTCGCCTTCGTGCTCGCGAGGACGGTCATGGCCGAGCGGCCGGCGCCCGCGGCGCCGCTCGGCGAGCCGGCACTGGTCCGCTAGCCGACCGGCCCGGGGCGCCCGCTCAGGGACCGATCCGGCCCCGGACGAACCGGGCCGCCAGCCCCAGCGAGCCGAAGCGCCGCGGCGAGCGCGCCACGAAGGCCAGCCGGGCGACCGGTGCGGTCCGGCCGAAGACGCGGTCGAAGACGGCCGCCCGGGCCGCGGCGTCGCGGGCGGTGCCGAACCCGGAGCCCGAGGACCGCGCCGGGTGCACGGCGAGGACGTGGGGGAAGAACCGGCAGCGCAGTCCCGCCCGGAGGGCGTCGGCGATCAGGATGTACTCGTCGCCGAGGTACTGCGGCACCCCGGCGCCGAACTCCTCGTCGAAGCGGACGCCGGCGCGCTGGAAGGCGCTGCGGCGCACCATCATCTCGTAGGTGGCCGCCTTGCCCGAGTTCCAGCGGTGCAGGCGGACGCTGCGGCGGGGGTACCGCTTGCGCACCTCGCCGGTCGGGTCCACCGCGGTCCCGAGGCCGAGCGCGAGGGAGTCGTCGCGCTGCAGGTCGTCGAGCATGGCGCGGACCCCCTCCTCGCGGATGACGATGTCGTCGTCGGCGAAGAGCACGAAGGTGCCGCGGGCCCGCCGGAGCACCTCGTTGCGGCTCTTCGCCACACCTGCGGAGTCCAGGTGCACCACCCGCACGTCGTCCCGGTCCGGGGTCGCGCCGGGCGGGGGAGCGCCCTGCACGACGACGAGGATCTCGACGTCGGGGCGGGCGTCCGGCAGCTGGATGGCGGCGGCCCGCTCCCCGAGGACCGAGTAGCCGATCGTCAGCAGCGGGTCATTCACTGAAGGCCCGTGCCCGAACGTAGCGCATGAGGCCCTTGGCGATGTCGGTGAGCATCTGGCCCATCATGCGCAGCGCCACGAAGAGGACGAAGGCCGTGCCGGGTGCCACGAGATCGGCGAAGGTCAGCGCGACGAGCAGCCCGATGAGCAGCACGATGCCGAGGTAGGCGAACAGCGAGCCGATCTCGCCGGCGCGGATCCGGCTGCGGACCCTCGTCGCGTTGGACGCCGGCTTGCGGGCCAGCTGCATCTGGCGGAACTCCCGCTGGGCGGCCAGCTGCCGACGGAAGATGACCGACAGGGCCACGCCGGTCAGCGCGACGGCGACCAGCACGCCCAGCCCGAACAGCGGGGCCAGGACCGCGCTCGCAGCGGTGACCACGACGATGCGGCCGACCGTCGACAGCAGCTGCGTCACCTCGATGGCCATGGCCCAGCGCCACGAGTCCTTCACCGGGGTCAGCCCGACCGAGTCGGTGAGCGCCCGCTCGAAGACGTTGATCCGGTACATCTCGCGGGCGAAGTTGACCACCCGGAGCCCGCCGTAGACGCCGAAGAACAGCACGACGAGCAGCACGATCTCCGTGGTGCTGCGGTCCGACCCGGGCAGGATCAGCACGCTGAACAGCTGGGTCGCGACGAGCTCGGTCAAGGACACCAGCGCGGCCAGGGCGACCAGCCCGAGGACGACGAGCCGGTCGCGCCGGCTGGTGAACAGCGTGCAGAAGGTGCTCCGGATGTCGGCCGAGATCGGCCAGGACACGCCGGTTACCCGGTGACCGCGGCCACGGCGCGGCGGAGTGCGTCCTCGACCTCGTCCATCTTGGCCTCGCTGATCTTCGCGTCCACCACGAGCGACTGGAGGTCCGCCGCCCGCAGGTCGAGGGGCACGGGCGCCGGCGTGAGCGGTCCGAGGTCGACACCGAGTGAGTAGTCGGTGTACTTCATGCCGTTGCCCGACACCGCGTCCAGGTAGCCCTCGAAGACGATCAGCGCGCACGGGATCCCGTAGGACTGGCAGGCGATGAGGATGTGCATCGCGCTCGTGACGACCTGGTCGTACTCCGCCAGGCGGGACACCAGGGTGCGGATCTCGTCGGGGTGCGACACGAGCACCTCGAGCTCGTCGTAGCCCGCGGGCAGCTGCACCGGCAGGTTGCGGTGCTTGAAGTGCCGGACGAAGGCGGTGCGGCCGTTCGTCGTGCCGCGGGTGACCGGGAGCACGCGGGACAGTACGGCCGCCGGGTCGCCGAAGGAGTCCACGACGGGGCCTCCGCACGCGCGCAGGTGCTCGGCCGACATCGGCCCGCGCAGCGAGACGTACTCGGCGGCCGGGTCCAGCTGGTACTCGTCGCTGGAGATGCCGGTGCCGACGACGACGGAGTTCGGCTTCACGAAGCGCCCGATCGAGCCCACGCCCACGAGGTGCTGGCCCGACGTCAGCCACGGAGCGGTCGGGGACTGGAAGATGAGCCGCCGGTCGGTGTAGTGGCTGACGAGCAGCGGGCTCAGCCAGTCGCCGAAGTTGCCGGGGAAGGGCCGCGCCCACCAGACCAGGTGGATGGCCTCGGAGGACCGGCCGGTGGAGTAGGTGGCGAAGCTGCGGGCCGCGCCGACGGTGCCCTCCTCCTCGCGGGTCAGCACGCCCAGCCCCTGCAGCGACTCGCGGGCGCTCTCCAGGGCCTCCAGGTCTCCGTCGAGACCGCCGCGGAGGACCTTGTTGACCAGGGCCTTGCGCTGCTTGGGGGAGGGACCGCCCGGTACCGCCTTGGGCAGACCGGGCCCGCCGGACACGAGGACGGCGGTCGCGCCGCTCTTGTCGGCGATCGCGATCAGCCGGCGCCGCCAGCCGGCGGGCAGCTGGGCGAGGGTCTTCTTCCCGACGCGCACCACGGTGCGGCGCGCGTTGATGGCGCGGCGGGTGGTGATGACGGGTGCGTCCGCGGCGTGCTGGACGACCTTGTCCTTGAACTCCGCGACGTTGCCGCTGGAGCCGAAGGTGAAGAAGGCCGGGCGGGTCGACTGCGGGTCGCCCTTGCCGACGACGCCCGACGACGGGATGACCTGGAAGGTCAGCTCGTCGCAGTTGGCGCGCCAGCCCTCCTCGAAGAAGTAGTCGTCGGTGGCCTTCTCCGTGGAGCGGCTCTCGAGCTGAGCGGCGTCGGCCATCATCTTGCGGGCCTGCGGGGTGGTGTTGACGCCCCAGAAGCAGGGCTCCCAGAAGCGGGTGCGCTTGTGGTAGCCGATCGTCCGCGGGCTGGAGAAGCCGCGCTGGAACCCGATGATGTCTGCGCTGGAGTCGCGCACGAAGTCGGGCAGCGACAGCAGCCGGCAGTCGACGTCGATCCAGAAGACCTTGCTGCCGGGGTTCTCGGCGCAGACGCGCGCGAGGAAGGGGACCTTCTTGCGGCAGAGGTCCGCCCAGTCCTCGCCCTCCTGCTTCTCGATCTCCTCGACGACGTACGTGACGCCCAGGGCGCTGAGGCTCTCCTTCAGCTCCTTGCCGTGCTGGCGGTAGTACTCGTCGTCCGTGTGGAATGAGCACACAATGAAATCGCTCATCAACGCTTCCTGGTGGCGGTGCCGGAGGACGCGGGCGCGCTAGGTCGCCGCAGGCCGCGAGCATCCTGATCGGGGTCGCCCGGAGTCTACGAGCCGCGGGAGTCGGGTGTCGGTCCGCGAGGGCGAATCCGGCCCGGGGCACCCCGTACGAACCTCCCTCCCCACCGACCACACCGCGAGCGGCCCTCCGAGGCCCGCGGAGGTGGCGGGAGGGAGTCGCGGGAAGGGTGCGCCGGAAGGGGTGCCGGAACTCCGGACCGGGCCCGGAGCGGGGATACCGTCGGCGGCGACCAGGGCTCCGCTGCACCGCTCCCGAGCGCGCGCGGACGACCGACGGCGAGAGGTGGGACCGATGCCCGCACAGGGCGGCGAGCGCATGGGGCGCGTCGGTGAGGTGCTCGGGCGGGCCACTGGCCGGGCGCAGGCCGAGGCGCTGCGGGCCGCGGAGCAACGCCTGTCGGCCCTGGAGGAGCAGCGCGACGTCCTCCGCCGGCAGCGGGACAGCGCCCGCGAGGCGGAACGGCGCCTGGCCCAGGCGGAGGCGCGGCTGGCCGAGCTCGAGTCGCAGGCCGCCGTCCTGCGCCAGCAGCGCGACCAGGGCCGGGCCGAGACGGCGGCGCTGCTCGGGCAGCTCACCGGCGGCGAGGCCGAGGCCTCGGCCTCGACCGGCCAGGTGCGCCGGGCGATCGGCCAGCTACGGGCCGAGGGCGCACTCGCCGGCGGCCTGGTGGAGGGCGCCGGGCTCGACGAGGCGGCGGTGCGCGCCGTCCGCGCCCTGCTGGGCAACCCGCAGTCCACCCCGCGCGCCCGTGCACTGGTCACGGCGCTGCAGTCCGACGAGCGCACCCGGTCTGCCGGCGACGTCGCCGCCGGTCACTACCTCGCGGCCTGGGGCTCCCGGCGGACGGCGCACGAGCAGTTCTCCGGCGCGCCGCTGGACCTGCTGGTCCGCACCGGAGCGGCCACCGCGGTCGCGGTCGCGCTGCACGTGGACCCGCCCGAGGGGGAGCGGCTGGCCGCGCAGGCCGTCGGGCACCCGGAGCTCGCGGCCGACGACGCCGTCGCCCTCGCCGGGACGCTGGTCGGCCACCACCGGCTGGCCCTCGCCCGGCAGGCCCTCGACCGGGCACGGGAGGCCGGGTCCGCCGGCTCGCCCCGACCGGCCGACGAGGCGGCGGCCCGATCGGCCGAACGGCTCCAGCACTGGCTGGACACCCACCCGGCCGAGCTGGACTCGATCGCACCCGCCCGGCCCCGACCGGTCATCGGGGTGCTGCGGTACGACTCGCCCGACCCGTCCCTTCCGGCGGCGACCCCGGCCGATCACGGCCGGACGGTGGCGGTCCTCGGCCACGTCCTGCGCCGGCGTGGTCTGCGGCTGCACGCCGAGGACCCCGACCTGCAGGACGCACTGGACGAGCTGCGGGCCGGCATCGCCGCCGAGCGCCTGCTCGACGTGCCTGAGGCGGGCGTCGACGTCGTCGGCGTGTCACGCGACGTCTCCCGCTGGGCGGCCCTCCCCGAGCCGACGTGGCTGCTGGCCGCCGGGTGGTTCATGCACCAGGTCTTCGGCGTGCGGAGCGACCTGCCCTTCCACGCCGCCGTCCGGCCGGTCTTCCTCGGCTTCCACCTCGACCGGGTGGAGCTCCTGACGCCCGACGCAGTCGCCTACCTGCGCCGGTACGGCCCCGTCGGCTGCCGCGACCGGGCGACGGTCGACCTGCTGCTCACCCACGGGGTCGATGCCTTCTTCTCCGGATGCGTCGCGACGACCGCCGACCTCACCGCCGGCAGCGGCACCGACGGGGCGCAGGCTCCCGGGGAGCCCCTCGTCGACCGTGCCGTCCCGGCCACCGGTGCCGAGGTGGCGTCCCCCGACGCGGCGCTCGCGGCGGGCCTGCTCGCGGCGCGGGACCACCACCGCGCGCTGCGGTCCGCCGCGGCGTCGCCCGCCGCCTCGCTGCACGACCACCTGGTCGGCGCCGCCCTGGGGCTCGACCTCGAGCTCCGGCCGGCCTCGGCCGGGGATCCGCAGCTGGACGGTCTCCTGGGACTGACGGCGGGCTCCTCCGAGCTGGCCGCCGTGCAGGGCCTGGTCACCGAGCTGCTCGACCTGGTCGTCGGCCTGATCGCGGCCGGCGCCGACGAGGAGACGGTGTACGCGGCCTGGCGGGAGCGCTGCCGCCCGCTGGTCGAGCAGAGCCGGGCGCGGCGGGAGCACTGGCGCACGACCCGTCCCGAGGTCGAGTCGCTGGCCGGTGCGGCGACCCCGGTGCGCGCGCAGGCCGTGCACCTGGGCACGGGTGGCGACGTGCACGTCGCGATCGCGCTCGACCAGAACCTCGTCGACCAGGCGCCCGTGGTGCTGCAGGGCATCGACGAGGGGACCGGCCGCGACGTCCGGGTGCACGTGCTCACCCGCGGCGTGCCGGCGTCGACGGTGGAGTCGTGGGCGCGGACCTTCCCCCGGCTGCGGTTCTCCCACTACCGCTTCGACGAGGTCCGGTACGGGTCCATCGCCCGCCTGCTGGCCCACACGACCGTGTCCACCATGGACCGCCTCCTGCTGCCCGACGTGCTCGGGGACATCGACCGTGTCGTCTACATCGACATCGACGTCGCCGTGCTCGGCGACGTCGGCGAGCTGTGGGACCTCGAGCTCGGGGGTGCTCCCCTCGCGGCGCGGCCCAGCGTCTCGGAGTGGGCGGCGTCCGGGCTGGTGCTCGTCGACCGTGCCGCGGCCCGGCTGCCGTTCGACCGGGCGGTCGAGCTGCGCGGCTGGATGCACGCGCAGGTCGACGGCGACTTCCCGGTCTTCAACGCCGGTGTCCTGGTGCTCGACCTCGCCCGCATGCGCGCCGACGCGTTCACCGAGAAGGTCGCCGGCATGGCCGGTCGCTACGGGCTGAACGACCAGGACGTGCTGTGCTGCTACGCGGCCGACCGGGCGCGCGCTCTCGACCCGCGCTGGAACGTCTTCCCCACCCGGGAGACCGTGCCCGCCGACGCCCGGCTCGTGCACTACGCCGGTGGCGCCAAGCCCTGGCAGCCGCTGCAGCTGCCGGTCAAGGACTTGTGGCTGTCCGCGCAGGAGCGCTACCTCCGGCGCCTGCCTGCCTGACGCCGGTCAGCCGGGCGGGCCGGCCGACAGGCCGGCGAGCTTGTCGGGATTGCGCACGACCAGGACCTGCGTGATCAGCCCGTCGGCCACGGCCAGCGACATCGTCATCAGCGGCTCGCCGTCGGCCCACGCCACCACGGCCGGGGCGCCGTTCAGGTCCGCGATCTCGATGCGCAGACCCGGCAGGGCCAGGCCCTGGCCGGCGACGCCGACGGCGAAGCGGGCCACCTTGTCCGCGCCGGTGATCGGGCGCAGCGCCGCCTTCGCCCTGCCTCCGCCGTCGCTGATCAGCACCGCGTCGGGAGCGAGCGCGGCCAGGAGTGCGTCGACGTCGCCACCGGCGCAGGCCGCGAGGAACCGCTCGGTCACCGCACGCTGGGTCCCCCGGTCGGCATCGAACCGCGGACGGCGGGCCTGCACGTGCTCGCGCGCGCGGTGGGCCATCTGCCGGACGGCCGACTCGGACCGCCCCAGCGCGGCTGCGGCCTCGGCCACCGGCAGGCCGAACACCTCCCGCAGGACGAAGACCGCGCGCTCGGCGGGGGACAGGGTCTCCAGCACCACCAGCAGGGCCATCGAGGCCTGCTCGCCGAGCTCCGCAGCCGCGGTCGGGTCCGCGGGTGCCGGTGCGGCCGCGACGGCGTCCCGGCCGGTCAGCAGCGGCTCGGGCAGCCACGGGCCGACGTAGCTCTCCCGGCGTGCCCGGGCCGAGTCCAGCCGGTCGAGCGCGAGCCGGGTGACCACGCGCACGAGGTAGGCGCGCGGATCGACCACGTCGCCGCCGTCGGCCGCCGACCAGCGCAGCCACGCGTCCTGTACGGCGTCTTCGGCGTCGGCGACGCTGCCGAGCATCTGGTAGGCCACCGAGAACAGCAGCCTCCGGTGGCGGTCGAAGACGCCGAGGACGTCGGTCACGGCGCCGGGATCTCGCAGCGGTCGCGGAAGCCCTGGCTGGTCAGGCCGAGGGCGCTGTTGAACCGCGAGCGGGAGTTCTCCACGGAGATCATCATCGTCAGCTCGACCAGCTGGGCGTCGTCGAGGGAGCGGCGCAGGCCGGCGACCATCTCGTCGGTCACCTCCAGCGGCGTCGTCGTCATGGCCTCCGCGTAGGCCATGACCTGGCGTTCGAGGGCGGTGAAGCGGTCGCTGTCCCGCCAGCGCGGGACGTCGCGCAGCTTGGCCGGGTCGATGCCGCGGGTGGTGTTCTCCCAGAACCCGAAGTCCAGGCACCAGGAGCAGCCGACGGTCGTCGCGGACGCCATCACGGCCAGGGCGCCCAGGGTCGGGTCCAGGCGGTCCCACCGGGCCAGTGACTGCTCGTACCGGATGTAGGTGCGCAGGACCCGGGGGTTGTGCGCGATGGCCGCACCCGGGTCGAGCACGGCGCCGAACCTGCGGCGCGAGTACCACTCGGTGAGCCGCACGAGCGGCGAGCGGGGCGGGTCGAGCGGGATGCGGGACATGGCGGGCCTCTTCCGTCGTCGGTGTGCCGACCATGGGGACGACGCGGCCCCCGCCGGTGTGACATCGCCGTGCCGCCCGGCAGACTCGGGGCGTGCCGACCGTCACCGTCTACGCCGTGCTACGGGCCGCCACCCCGGTGGACGACGCCACCGTCGAGGCGGTCGCCGCCACGCTGCGGCCCGGCGACGCCGAGCTGCGGGTCTGGCGCGAGCCCGACCGGGCCGCGCTGCGCGCCTCCACCGACTGCGACGCCGAGGACCTGGACGCCGCGCTGGAGCAGGCCCACGCGCTGGGGGAGGAGCTGCGCGAGCGGTGCGCGGGCGACGTGGTCGAGGTCGCCGCGCTCACCGACGACGACTCGCTGGTCTGGCGCGCCTGGCTCTGACGCCGCCGCTCAGAGCCGCCCGCGCCCCTGCCGCAGCAGCAGCATCCCGAGCGCGGCGCCGTCGGGGCCGAGCGCGTCCTGGAACCGGGCGAGCACCTGCTGCTCGCGCGCGAGGTTCAGCCGGGTGCCGCCCGAAGCCTTGCGGACGGCGCCGATCTCCCGCGAGACGGCCAGCCGGCGCTGCACGAGCGCGATGATCGCCTCGTCGCAGGCGTCGATCTCGCGCCGCAGCGCGCCGATCCGCTCGACCTCGGAGCCGGTGACGGTGGAGGGGGTGCTCATGGGGTGTCCTTCGGGGCGGAGGGAGCCCGTCGTGCCCCAGGAACGAAGAACGCCCCGGGGCCTTCGGGCCCGGGGCGTCTGGTGCGGCTGTGCTCAGCCGGCGGTGACGGCGACCGGATCCCGGTGGCCGTAGTAAAAGCTGGTCGTCGTGGCGAGCACGTCGCGGAGTCTGCCACAGCAGGCAGGAACCGTCACCCGTCCGGCTTACAGTGATGTGGCTATGAGCAGCGTCCAGCAGGCCCTTCCCGGTACATCCGCACTCCAGCGTTCCGCCCCCGGGTCCCTGGGCCGGGAGCTGGACCGCATGCTCGCCGGGCTCAACGGTCCGCAGCGCCAGGCCGTCGTGCACGAGGGCGGCCCGCTGCTCATCGTCGCCGGCGCCGGCTCGGGCAAGACCCGGGTGCTGGCGCACCGGATCGCCTACCTGCTCGGTGCCCGGCACACCCAGCCCGGCGAGGTCCTGGCCATCACGTTCACGAACAAGGCCGCGGGCGAGATGAAGGAGCGGGTGGCGCAGCTCGTCGGCCCGCGCGCCCGGGCGATGTGGGTGTCGACGTTCCACTCGATGTGCGTGCGCATCCTGCGGGCCGAGGCCGCCAAGCTGGGCCTGAAGTCCTCGTTCACCATCTACGACCAGGGCGACTCGGTCCGGCTCATGACGATGGTGGCCCGCGACCTCGACCTCGATGCCAAGCGATACCCGGGGCGCAGCCTCGCCGCGCAGGTGTCGAACCTGAAGAACGAGCTGATCGACGAGGAGAGCTACGTCCCGGGGACGGCGCCCGAGAAGGTGCTCGCCGAGGCCTACACGCTCTACCAGCAGCGGCTGCGCCAGGCGCACGCCATGGACTTCGACGACCTGATCATGAACACGGTGCACCTGCTGCAGGCGTTCCCCGACGTCGCCGAGCACTACCGCCGCCGGTTCCGCCACGTCCTGGTCGACGAGTACCAGGACACCAACCACGCCCAGTACATGCTGGTCCGCGAGCTGGTCGGCACGGGCGAGGGGCCGGTGCCCATGGCCGAGCTGTGCGTCGTGGGTGACGCCGACCAGTCGATCTACGCGTTCCGCGGCGCGACGATCCGCAACATCGACGAGTTCGAGCGCGACTACCCGCAGGCCACCACGATCCTGCTGGAGCAGAACTACCGCTCCACCCAGCGCATCCTCAAGGCCGCGAACACGGTCATCGCGAAGAACACCGGCCGCCGTCCGAAGAACCTGTGGACCGACTCCGGCGACGGCGAGCTGATCGAGGGCTACGTCGCCGACAACGAGCACGACGAGGCCGCCTGGGTCGCCGAGCAGATCGACGCGCTGGTCGACGAGGGCACCGCCCAGCCCAAGGACATCGCGGTCTTCTACCGGACCAACAACGCCTCGCGCGTGTTCGAAGAGGTCTTCATCCGGGTCGGCATGCCGTACAAGGTCGTCGGCGGCGTCCGGTTCTACGAGCGCAAGGAGGTCCGCGACGCGCTGGCCTACCTGAAGGTGGTCGCCAACCCGACCGACATCGTGAGCCTGCGCCGGGTCATCAACACCCCGAAGCGGGGGATCGGCGAGCGGGCCGAGGCGTGCATCGAGAACTTCGCCGACCGGGAGCGGATCCCGTTCGCCGGTGCCCTGCGCCGCTGCGCCGAGGTGGGCGAGCTGGCCACCCGCTCGCTGAAGGCGATCCAGGAGTTCGTCGCCCTGCTCGAGGAGTTCGAGCAGCTGGTGGAGACCGGCTCCGGCCCGGCCGCGCTGCTGGAGAGCATCCTCGACCGCACCGGCTACCTCGCCGAGCTGCAGGCCAGCACCGACCCGCAGGACGAGGGCCGGGTCGACAACCTCAACGAGCTCATCTCGGTGGCCGCGGAGTTCGAGGCGGCCAACCCCGACGGCACGGTCACCGACTTCCTCGAGCAGGTGTCGCTGGTGGCCGACGCCGACCAGATCCCCGTCACCGGCGACGACGCCGGCGTGGTCACGATGATGACGCTGCACACCGCCAAGGGCCTGGAGTTCCCGGTCGTGTTCCTGACCGGCCTGGAGGACGGCGTCTTCCCGCACCTGCGGGCGCTGGGTGACCCGCGCGAGCTGGAGGAGGAGCGCCGGCTGGCCTACGTCGGCATCACCCGCGCGCAGCAGCGGCTGTTCATCTCCCGGGCCACGGTCCGCACGAGCTGGGGGCAGCCCGCCTACAACCCGCCCTCACGGTTCCTGGACGAGATCCCGGGCGACACCATCCACTGGGAGCGCCTCGACCCCACGCCGGCGCCCTCGACGGGTTACCGCTCGGCGCAGACGCGGGTCGCGGCGACGGGCCTGTCCACCGGCGGCCTGCGCGGCGGTGCCGGCAACCGCCAGGTGATCGCTGTGGACGTCGGCGACCGGGTCAGCCACGACGCGTTCGGGCTGGGCACGGTGGTCGAGGTGACCGGCGCGGGTGAGAAGGCGCAGGCCACGGTCGACTTCGGTTCCGGCGGTACCAAGCGCCTGGTGCTCCGCTACGCCCCTCTCGTAAAACTCTGACCAGAGGAGCGGGGCCCGGAGGGTTCCCGACGAGGGTCAGGTGGTCGCCCTGCGAGGTGCCGCGAGGAGCGGGGGCCCGGAGGGTTCCCCGACGAGCGAGCAGGATGCGCTCAGCTCGACGGGGGGCGGCACCTGGCCGCGGTGATCGGCGGAGCCGATCAGAGTGATACGCCGCGCTCGGCCAGCCAGGCCTTCGGGTCGATGGGCCGGCCGTGCATGCCACCGCGGTGGATCTCGTAGTGCAGGTGCGGTCCGGTGGACTGGCCCTCGTTGCCGACCTTCGCGATCTGGTCGCCGGCGTGCACGATGTCGCCCGCGGACACGCTGTAGTAGCGCATGTGGCCGTAGATGTGCACGTTGCCGTCGGCGTCCTGGACGTAGACGGCGTTGCCGTAGCCGGACGCCCTCCCGGCCCGGATCACGACACCGTCGGAGGCGGCGAGGATCGGGGTGCCGAGCGGCGCGGCGAGGTCGAGGCCGTAGTGCATGGTGCCCCAGCGCTGGCAGAAGCAGGTGGTGAGCACCCCCCGGAGCGGCAGCACGGTCTTGGGCTGCCGGGCGGCGCGGGAGGCGGCCAGCTCACCCAGGCGGGCCTGGGCCTCGGCCTCGGTGATGCCGCGGCGGACGTCGGCGTCGTCGAGCCCACCGCTGAAGCCGTGGTCGAGGCCGGTGCCGAGGCCGAGGTCGGACGCGGTGACGTCGACCTGCTCGGGCCCGCCGCCGAGGATCGCGGGGGCGCCGGCGACCAGGGCGCCGGCGACGAGGGCGGCGAGCCAGATGGGCGCGCGGCGGCCGGGCGGGTGCGGGAGGCGGCGGAGCGCGGCGAACCGGGGGAGCCGGCGGCGGGCGGCGGGCGGCGCGTCCGGAGCGGTCTGCTCGGCGGCGACGGTCCCGGCGGTCTCCGCGGGGACGGCCTGCTCGACGGCGGCCTCGGCGTCCGCGGCTGCGGCGGCCCGCATGAGCGCGGTGGTCGCCGGCCGGGGGACGGGGATGGCGGGTGTGCCACGGCCGGCGGTCAGCTCGATGCGGCCGGTGGCGCCGTCCTCGGGGCCCGGCCGCTCGAGGAGCGTGGGCGCACTGGTGGGGGACACGGCGCACCTTCCCGGGACAGTGCTCCGCGAGGGCTCGGTACGGCCCGTCGGGGGAGCGGGGGCGCCGCCGGTGGATACCGGCGCCGTGATCGAACCGTAACGACGTGTGAGGACGCCACCAAGCACCGAACGGTCCGTGTCGTGCGGTGTGTCCCGGATGACGAGCCGAACTCGACCGCCCGCCGGATCAGGCGACCGCGCGCACCGTGCGGTCCGGGACCGCCGTGCCGGCGCCGGCGAGGGTCAGTGCCACCTCGTCCAGCACGCCGCGATGGATCGGCAGCGACATGTGCCCCACACCCCGGAACAGCACGTTGCGAGCAGTCAGGTCGGGGTGGTCGCAGCGGCCGGCCGACGTCGGCAGCACCAGCTGGTCGAGGTCGCTGTAGACGGCGGTGATGCGGGTGCCGCACCGGTCCACCGGCTCGGCGAGCTCCTGCAGGACCGGAGAGCCCGGCCGCAGCTGGCGCACCAGCGGCGTCGGCAGGGCGTGTGCGAGCAGCGATCCGCCGTGCGGCGTCCCCAGCGTGACCAGGGAGTCGACCCGACGGTCGCCGCCCTGGCGCTGGACGTGGTAGCGGGCGATGAGCCCACCGAGGCTGTGGCCCACCACGTGCACGCGCTCGTGCCCCGTCTGGGCGCAGATGCGCTCGATGTGCGCGCCGAGGTCCTGCGCGGCCTGGGCGACGTCCCGCAGCAGGGGGCTGTAGTTCCACGAGCACACCGAGGCGAATCCGCGGCGGCGCAGGCTGCGGCGCATCACGGCGAAGATCGAGCGGTTGTCGACCAGGCCGTGGACCAGCAGGACGGGCGTGCGCGCGGCCAGCGGATCGGCGGAGAACAGCGCTCGGACGGCGGGGGACTGGTCCGGCCGGTGCAGGCGGTCGGGCTGCACCTGCTCGGTCCGCGCACCCAGCGGGTACAGGAGGACGTGGGCCCCGACCCAGGCCAGTTCGGTGAGGCTGCCGGTCAGCGCGGCCGGGCTGCACAGCGATCGCAGGGCACTCCGTGGCGCGGCCTCGGGAGCGGCCGTCGTGTGCGACGCTGGTTCGGAGCCCGGAGTGCTCGTCGGTCGCATGGCCAGGATCTCCCCGTGTGGTCCGTCGTCGGTGCCGAGGGGGCGCCGGTGGTGGTGCACTGGTTGTGCTCCGTTCACCCGACGGTAATGCCCGTGTGTGGCGGCCGTCACACCGACGGCGCCGGTGGCTGGGCCGATCGAGGCCGGTTCGTGACCGAATGCGAAGGGGGACGGCGTGCCTGGCCGCGATGCCCGAACCGGGGGCGCCCGCACCCGGACGCCCGGTGGGGCCCGTGCGGGGACCGCGCGCGCCCCTGGCGGACCCGGCCCCGACGGCGGCGAGGGGCTCGTGGTCGGCACTGTGCCGTCCGCTGCCCGGTTCGTCGGCGTCCTGCTCGTGCTCGCCGCCCTGGCCGGTCTCGTCTCCACCATCCCCACCTACCTCGAGGTGGGCGGGCAGGACCTCGTCCTGGGCGGCAGCGTCCTCGGCGTGCTCGCCACGCTGCTCGCCCCGCTGGTCACGGGTGCGGTGGGCGTGCAGCTCGCCCGCGCCGTCGTCCCCAAGTTCGGCCTGGCCTACGCCGCGGTGGCCGGTGCCCTGGCGCTGGGCAACCTGCTCATCGAGCTCTACCGGAGCCGCAGCTCCACCGACCGACCCGGCGTCGAGGTGCTCGCCGGGGAGCAGGTGCTGACCAGCGACATCCACATCGGTCCCGGGTGGGTCGCGGGTGTGCTGGCGCTCGCCCTCACCGTGGTGGCCGGCGGCGTGGCGGTAGTGGTGTGGGGCCGCACGGTCATGGAGGACGGCGGCGCGCTCGATGCCGTCCGGGGCCCGCTGGCCGGCGCGTCGGTGCTGCTGGGCGTGACGACGGTGCTGTGCATGACGTTGCCGGCGGCCGACGTGCGGGACGACCTCCGCACCGACCCGGTCACCGGGCTGCAGGTCGTCGTGCCCCGTCAGGGGCCCCAGGCGCTGCTGGAGCGCCCGGGGCTGGCGCTGCTGGGCGGGCTGCTGCTCGCCGGCGCCCTGGTCCTGTGCTCGGTGATCGCGCCCTCGCTGCGGCCGCGGCTGGGCGCGGTCGGCGGCCTGCTCGCCATAGCCGTCACGGTGCTCTCCGCCGGGCTCGGCGGGGTGCGGGACGCGGTCGTCTCCGACGAGCTGTACTGGACGGTGCCCGGGGCAGGGCTCCTCGTCGCCGGCCTGGGTTTCTGCGTCGTCACTGCGCTCGCCTGGCGCCTCCGCCGCCGGCCGGTGCACACCGCCTCCTAGGCTCCGCGGCGTGGACGAGCGCATCCGGGTGGTCATCGCCGGGCCCGGGCCCGACGGCGGGGACCGGACGGCCGAGGTGGTGGCGCGGGCACTGCGCGACGCCGGTATGGAGGTCGTCTACACCGACCGGCCGCAGGCTCCCGGGCAGCTCGCCGCGACGGTCGTGCAGGAGGACGCCGACGCGGTGGGTGTGCTGGTCGCCGGGGGCGACGCAGCGCCGGTCGCGCGCCTGGCGGGCCTCCTGGCCGACGGGGGGGTCGACGACGTGCTCGTCTTCGCCGGTGGGGACATCACCGACGGTGACGCGCTGACCGGATGCGGCGTCGCGCGGGCCTTCCCGCGCGAC
>NZ_JBJHAO010000014.1:0-97470 GCF_054051075.1 Blastococcus sp. SYSU DS0617 | reverse complement strand
CCGCCGCCCCCCCCCCCCCCCCCCCCCCCCCCCCCCCCCCCCCCCCCCCCCCCCCCCCCCCCCCCCCCCCCCCCCCCCCCCCCCCCCCCCCCCCCCCCCCCCCCCCCCGGGCCACACCCCCGTTCACCCCTCCGGAAGGACCCCCCGTGACCGAGCAGAGCACCAGCCGCCCCGGCGTCCGCATCTGGATCGCGCTGGCCGTCGCGCTGGCCGTCGTGGCAGCGGTCGCCATCGTGGTGGCGGTGACGGGACAGCAGCAGGCGCCGCAGCCCGCCGCGGCGACCGACCGGTCCGAGTCCACTGCGTCGACCGCGGCACCGACCGCCCCGGCGCCGCCGGCCGCTCCGGAGACGTCCGCCGCCGAGCCGGCCCCCGCTGCGGAGGCCGTGGCCGAGCCGGTCTCGGTCAGCATCCCGAGCATCGACGTCACCAGTGAGCTGCTGCGGCTGGGCCTGAACGACGACGGAACGGTCGAGGTGCCGCCCCTGGGCCCGGACGACCAGGCCGGCTGGTACGAGCGTGGGCCGGCCCCCGGCGCGACCGGACCGGCGATCCTGCTCGGACACGTCGACTCCGCGGAGCACGGTCCCGGGATCTTCTTCGACCTCGGCGGCCTCCGCCCCGGCGACGAGATCACCGTGGCGCGCGAGGACGGCACGACCGCCGTCTTCGCCGTCGACCGCGTGGAGCGGCACCCCAAGGACGATTTCCCGACCCTCGCGGTCTACGGCAACACCACCGACTCCCAGCTCCGGCTCATCACCTGCGGGGGCGACTTCAACTCCTCGGCGCGCAGCTACGAGGACAACGTGATCGCCTTCGCCACCCTGGTGGGGACCCGCACCGCCTGACCCGCGTCCCGGGCCGCCGGGACGGCCCGGCCGGCGTCCCTAGACTTCCGCACGTGGCGATGGCTCCAGCGGACGGACGAGAGCCGGGGACCCCCGGGGAGCTGCGGGCGGTGCTGTTCGACATGGACGGCACGCTCGTGGAGACCGAGGAGTACTGGGGCGAGGCGATGTTCGCCCTCGCCGGCCAGCTGGGCGGCCGGATGTCGGCCGAGGCCCGCGCCGCAACCGTGGGCACCACCATGCGCGTGGCCATGGACGTGCTCTACGCCGATCTCGGCGTGACCCGCACCGAGCCGCAGATCCAGTCGGACGTGGACCAGATCCTCGACGCGGTGGCCCGGATGATGACCGAGCGGCTGATCTGGATGCCCGGCGCGCAGGAGCTGCTGGCCGCCGTCCACGGGGCGGGGTTGCACACCGGCCTGGTGACGACGACGCCTCGTCGGCTGGCCGACCTGGTGATCCGGCACATCGAGGCGGGCTACGCAGACGGCGGCCCCTTCGACGTCACCGTCTGCGGCGACGAGGTGCCCGCGCGCAAGCCCGATCCGGCGCCCTACCGGCAGGCCATGGCGGCACTCGGGGTGTCTCCGGGGGAGTGCGTCGTGATCGAGGACTCGCTGGTCGGCGTCACCTCCGGGCTGGCCGCGGGGGCCGCGGTGCTCGGCGTGGCCGGGTTGCAGGCGGTACCGCCGGCGCCCGGGCTCGTGCAGGTGGACTCCCTGGTCGGCGTCGGGCTGCCTGAGCTGGCAGATGTGCTGGCCCGCAGCGTGTCCGTGGAGACCGCCGGCCGCTGACGCTCCACGGAGTCGGCGTCGGCGTCGGCGTCGGCGTCGGCGTCCGGGGCGGGTCGGCCACCCGGTCAGATGGTGGAGCAGGTGGACGATCGAGCTGACAGCGGTCCGCCGATACGGTTTCCGCCGTGGACGTGCTGCTGGTGATCGTCGGCATCGGTGCCGTGCTGCTCGGCGCTGCCGGCGTGCTCGGGCGGATGGACCACACGAATTTCTCGCTCTATCGAAGGCACAGCACCGCGGACGTCCCGCCCGCCGAACACCGCCGGATGCAGCGCCTCGGCGGTGCCTTCATGGTTGTCGTGGGCGTGGCGTTCGTGGTCGTCGGCCTGACGCGCTGACGAGCCGACCGGCCCGGGCTCAGACCGGCGTGATCGGCAGGGTCTGCCACCCGGCCGCTGCCGCCGCTTCGGTCGGGAACGGCGGGGGAGTGCCACCGAACGCCGGGCAGACCGCCTGGTGGTCGCACCAGCCGCAGAGCCGGGACTTGTTGGGCCGGAAGTCACCGGTGCTGACCGCCCGCTCGATGGCCGACCAGATCGCCTGCAGCGTGCGCTCGAACCGGAGGAGCTCCGCCTCGTCGGGGGAGTAGGTGAGCGCGTCGCCGTCGCCCAGGTAGATGAGCTTGAGCTGGGCGGCCACCACGCCCCGGGTGCGCCACAGCACCAGCGCGTAGAACTTCATCTGGAACAGGGCCTTGCTCTCGAACGCCTCGCGGGGCATCGAGCCGGTCTTGTAGTCGACCACCCGCAGCGCGCCGCTGGGCGCGACGTCGAGCCGGTCGACGAAGCCGCGGAGCAGCAGGCCGTCGGGCAGGGTGACCTCGACCAGCTCCTCGCGGCCGGCGGGCTGGATGCGCGTCGGGTCCTCGATCGTGAAGTAGCGCTCGACCAGCTTCCCGGCCGACGCGAGCCACGCGTCCACCGACTCGGGCGCGTTCACGTCGGTCTCGGCGCCCTCGCCCTGGGCGGTCGCGAACAGCTCCGCCACCTCCGGCTCGGCCTGCAGATCCGCCCAGGCCGGTTCGAGCAGCTCCAGGGCGCCGTCGACGGTGCGCCGCGCCGGCGGCAGGTCGTAGAGCCGCTCGAGCACCGAGTGGACGAGCGTCCCGCGCACCATGGCGAGGCTCTTGCGCTCGGGGAGGCGGTCGATCGTGCGGAACCGGTAGAGCAGCGGACAGGTCTTGAAATCGGCTGCGCGGCTGGGGGAGAGGGAAGGACGGCGGGGGGCCTGCGCCGGCGTGGGGACCGGTTCCCCGGCGGGCTCCGGACCCTGGGCGAGCGTCGCGTTCGTCTCCACCGTCACCGTCATGCGTCCGAGGCTAGGTCGGGGCACCGACAGTTCCGAGTGTCCGCGCCGCACCGGGGACACGGGTCACACCGCCGACCTCCGTACGCTCGGCGCCCGTGGACACCCAGCCCGAGACCGACCTCGACGTCCCCACCGGGACGGTCGGGACGCCCGCCGATGCACCCGACGACGCACGTGACGAGGCGTCCGTCGAGCGGCCGGCGCCGGTACCCGGCGCGTTCGTCGCCGGCGACAGGGTGCAGCTGACCGACCCCAAGGGCCGGCTGCACACCGTCGTGCTGGAGCCGGGCAAGCAGTTCCACACCCACCGCGGGGCGATCGAGCACGACGACCTCATCGGCGCGCCCGAGGGCTCGGTCGTGCACTCGACCGCGAACACCGGGTACCTGGCGCTGCGGCCGCTGCTGGCCGACTACGTGCTCTCCATGCCGCGCGGGGCGCAGGTCATCTACCCCAAGGACGCCGCCCAGATCGTGGGCTTCGGCGACGTCGGCCCCGGCATGCGCGTCCTGGAGGCGGGCGCCGGCTCCGGCGCGCTGAGCTGCTCGCTGCTCCGGGCGGTGGGGTCCGAGGGGTTCCTGACCAGCTACGAGCGCCGGGAGGACTTCCTGGACGTCGCCCGCGGCAACGTGGGCGCCTTCTTCGGCGAGGTGCCGGCCAACTGGAGCCTGCGGCTGGGCGACCTCGCCGACCACCCGGCCGAGGAGATCGTCGACCGGGTGGTCCTGGACATGCTGGAGCCCTGGGCGGTGCTGCCGACGGTGGCGGCCGCACTGCGGCCGGGGGGAGTGCTGGTCGGCTACGTGGCCACGACGACGCAGCTGTCCACCTACGTGGAGGCGCTGCGGGCCCAGGGCGTGTGGACCGAGCCGCACGCCTGGGAGTCGCTGCTGCGGCCGTGGCACGCGGTGGGTCTGGCCGTGCGCCCGGAGCACCGGATGGTGGCCCACACCGCCTTCCTGGTCACCGCCCGGAGACTCGCCGAGGGCACGGTGGCCCCCATCCGCCAGCGGCGCGCGCAGAAGATCTGACTCCCGGCCCGGCCGGTGCGTGCGGGGGTCCGCGACGTTCTGCGCGCCCACGGCGAACTGTCGTCCCGCGTGTATAGATTTGCGTCCTGGCTCCCCCGACCCTGCGGAGGTGCGCGATGGGCCCAGGTCCGATCGATGGTCCCGACGAGTTCAAGGCGCGGCGCGAGCGTGACGTCGCTGCGCTGCTGACCCAGATCGCCTACCTCGAGGAGGAGATCGGTCTCCTCCGTCGCAAGGTGGCCGACAGCCCCCGGCAGACGCGTGCGCTCGAGGAGCGCATCGCCGATGCGGAGGGCCGCGCCGCCTTCCTGTCCGAGCGCAACGACAAGCTCGCCGGCACGCTGCGCGACGCCCGCGAGCAGCTGGTCGCGCTCAAGGAGGAGGTCGACCGGCTCGGGCAGCCCCCGTCCGGCTACGGCGTCTTCCTGGCGCGGCACGAGGACGGGACGGTCGACGTCTTCACCGGTGGCCGCAAGCTGCGGGTGACGCTCTCGCCCAACGTGGACGGTCTGGAGCTGCGCCCCGGCCAGGAGGTCATGCTCAACGAGGCGATGAACGTCGTCGAGGCGCGCGGCTTCGAGCGCGCCGGCGACGTCGTCATGCTCAAGGAGCTGCTCGAGCCGGTCGACGGCGTCACCCAGCGGGCGCTCGTGATCGGGCACACCGACGAGGAGCGGATCGTCTACCTCGCCGACTCGCTCGTCGACCAGCCCATCCGGGCCGGGGACTCGCTGCTGCTGGAGTCGCGCTCGGGGTACGTCTACGAGCGGATCCCGAAGAGCGAGGTCGAGGAACTGGTCCTCGAAGAGGTCCCCGACATCGACTACGAGGACATCGGTGGGCTCTCGCGGCAGATCGAGCAGATCCGCGACGCCGTGGAGCTGCCGTTCCTGCACGCGGACTTGTTCCGCGAGTACCAGCTACGCCCGCCGAAGGGGATCCTGCTCTACGGCCCGCCCGGCTGCGGCAAGACGCTGATCGCCAAGGCCGTCGCCAACTCGCTGGCGAAGAAGGTGTCGGCGCTCAAGGGCGAGGGGCAGGGCAAGTCCTACTTCCTGAACATCAAGGGCCCCGAGCTGCTCAACAAGTACGTCGGCGAGACCGAACGGCACATCCGGCTGGTCTTCCAGCGGGCGCGCGAGAAGGCCAGCGAGGGCACGCCGGTCATCGTCTTCTTCGACGAGATGGACTCGATCTTCCGGACCCGCGGGTCCGGGGTGTCCTCCGACGTCGAGTCGACGATCGTGCCGCAGCTGCTCAGCGAGATCGACGGCGTCGAGGGTCTGGAGAACGTCATCGTCATCGGCGCCTCCAACCGGGAGGACATGATCGACCCGGCGATCCTGCGGCCCGGCCGGCTGGACGTGAAGATCAAGATCGAGCGGCCGGACGCCGAGGCCGCGCGGGACATCTTCAGCAAGTACCTGCTGCCGACGCTGCCGCTGCACCCCGACGACCTCGCCGAGCACGGCGGCAGCCGCGAGGCGACGATCGCCGGGATGATCCAGCGGACCGTCGAGCGGATGTACACCGAGATCGAGGAGAACCGCTTCCTCGAGGTCACCTACGCCAACGGTGACAAGGAGGTCCTGTACTTCAAGGACTTCAACTCCGGTGCGATGCTGCAGAACATCGTCGACCGCGCCAAGAAGATGGCCATCAAGGAGCGCCTGGAGACCGGCACCGGGGGGCTGCGGGTGGGGCACCTCATGCAGGCGTGCATCGACGAGTTCAAGGAGAACGAGGACCTGCCCAACACGACCAACCCCGACGACTGGGCGCGGATCTCGGGCAAGAAGGGCGAGCGAATCGTCTACATCCGCACGCTGATCAGCGGCAAGGGCAACGAGTCCGGCCGCGCGATCGACACGGCCACCAACACCGGCCAGTACCTGTAGGGAACGCCGAACGGCCCGGTCACCTCGCGGTGACCGGGCCGTTCGCGTGTGTTGGGCGGGTCAGCCCAGGTGCAGGACCTGACCGGGGAAGATCAGATCGGGGTCGTCCCCGACGACGTGCCGGTTGGCTGCGTAGACGGCGCGCCACGTCTGGCCGTTGGCCGCTGCGATCTCGGACAGCGTGTCACCGCGCCGCACCGTGTACGACTGCGCCGAGTCGCCCTTCGCGGGCGTGCTGGCCCGCTCGGGAGCAGGTGCGGGAGCCGGGGCGGGAGCGGGAGCCGGGGCCGGGGCGGGCGCAGGGGCCGGGGCCGGGGCGGGCGCAGGGGCCGGGGCCGGGGCCGGGGCGGGCGCAGGGGCCGGGGCCGGTGCCGGTGCCGGTGCCGGGGCGGGAACAGGGGCCGGGGCGGGAGCCTCTGCGGGTGCCGGAGCAGGCGCCGGAGCAGGCGCGGGGGCAGGTGCCGGAGCGGGCGCCGGTGCGGGAGCCTGCGCGCTGCCGACCTTGTCCGCCTCGGTCAGCCCCAGCTTGGCGCTGCACGCGGGCCAGGCATTCCAGCCCTGCCGGGCGAGGGTCCGCTCCGCGATCGCGATCTGCTGCTCACGGGTGGCGAGATCTGCCCGCGGCGCGTACTCGGTGCCGCCGTAGGCCTCCCAGGTGCTCTGGGAGAACTGGAGCCCGCCGTAGTAGCCGTTCCCGGTGTTGATGGACCAGTTGCCGGTGCTCTCGCACTGCGCGAGGCGGTCCCACGTGTCCCCGTCAGCGGCGGACGCCGTCCCCGTGGTCAGGAGGGGGCCGACCAGGACGGCACCGGCGGCGGCGAGGCCGATCGCGCGACCGCGGTAGGAACGGGTGGACGTGGGGGAGGTGGAGCTGTGCTTGGTCATGATCCTCTCGAATGGCGGGCGCCCACGCGGCTCGGCCCGATACGGGCGCGGCACGCTCCACCCACGGAGCCGGGGAGACGGAGGAACACGGCCGCAGGGCGGATCGCGGGGGCGCGCGGCGTGTCCGGAGAGCGCACGGGGCGGCACGACGGCCGGGACTACCCATGGGCGACCCGTGACCGCTCTGCTACGGCCCGGGGAGCTCCGACGGTACGGCGCGATCGGATCGCGTGCCACCGGCTGCGGTCGCCGCGGCGGCGGTCCGGGCGGCCGGAGCGGCCTAGGGTTGGGGCATGAGCGTGCGGCGGGTCATGGGCACCGAGGTCGAGTACGGCGTGTCGGTGCCGGGGCATCCCACGGCCAACCCGACGACGTTGTCCAGCCAGGTGGTCAACGCCTGGGCGGTGGCCGATGCGCCGACGCGGCGCCGTCCCCGCTGGGACTTCGAGGAGGAGTCCCCGCTGCGGGATGCCCGGGGCTTCGACCTCACCCCGGCGCAGGCGCTGGACCACAACGACCTGGACGAGGACACCGGGATGGCCAACGTCATCCTCACCAACGGCGCCCGGCTCTACGTCGACCACGCGCACCCGGAGTACTCGACGCCCGAGGTCACCAACCCGCGCGACATCGTCCTGTGGGACAAGGCGGGGGAGCGGGTGATGGCCGAGGCCAGCCGCCGCGCCGCCCGCGTGCCCGGCACCGACCCCATCCAGCTGTACAAGAACAACACCGATGGCAAGGGCGCGTCCTACGGCGCCCACGAGAACTACCTGATGGACCGCCGGACGCCGTTCGTCGACATCATCCGCGGGCTGGTTCCGTTCTTCGTGACGCGGCAGGTGTTCGCCGGCGCCGGCCGGGTCGGCATCGGCGTGGAGAGCCGGACCCACGGCTTCCAGATCTCCTCGCGGGCGGACTTCTTCGAGGTCGAGGTCGGGCTGGAGACGACGCTCAAGCGCCCGATCATCAACACCCGGGACGAGCCGCACGCCGACGCCGAGAAGTACCGGCGGCTGCACGTGATCATCGGTGACGCCAACCTCGCGGAGCTGTCCACCTACCTGAAGGTCGGGACGACGTCGCTGGTGCTGGCCATGATCGAGGCCCGGTTCCTGCCGCAGGACCTCGCGCTCGAGGAGCCGGTGGAGGCGCTGCGGGCCGTCAGCCACGACCCGTCGCTGACGCACACGGTGCGGCTGCGCGACGGGCGCCGGATGACGGCGCTGGAGATGCAGCAGGCATACCTGGAGCACGCGCAGAAGTTCGTCGCCCAGCGGGGAGAGGACGACGAGCAGACCGACGACGTGCTCCGCCGGTGGGCCGAGGTCCTCGAGGACCTCTCCATCGATCCGATGCGCTGCGCCGACCGGTTGGACTGGCCCGCGAAGCTGCGGCTGCTCGAGGGATACCGCTCCCGCGACGGCCTGGAATGGGGCGATTCGCGCCTGAAGCTGGTCGACCTGCAGTACTCGGACGTGCGCCCGGAGAAGGGCCTCTACAACCGGCTGGTGGCCCGCGGCTCGATGCAGCGGCTGCTGACCGACGCGGAGGTCGACCGGGCCGTCGTGCACGCGCCGGCCGACACCCGCGCGTTCTTCCGCGGCGAGTGCCTGCGCCGGTTCCCCGCCCAGGTGGCGGCGGCGTCCTGGGACTCGGTCGTGTTCGACCTCGGGCGGGAGAACCTGGTGCGCATCCCCACGATGGAGCCGCTCCGGGGCACCAGGGACCACGTCGGTGCGCTGTTCGAGGCCTCCGCGACGGCGCAGGAGCTGGTCGACACCATCACCGGCGGCTGATCCCGGCCGGCTGCCCGGTGGCCGACCGGGCCCGATGGGACGGGGCCCCCAGGCCGTCCGGCGCCCGGCCGGCGGGTGCGAGGGTCCCGTCGTCCGGGCCGGTCAGTTGCCGCCGTCGTCCTGCCCGCCCGAGCTGCCCTGGATGGCCCCGGCCAGGTCCCATCGCTGTGCGGTGTCGCGCAGCCAGTCGGCCCACTCCTCGACGTCCTCGCCGTACTCGCCGTCGACAGCGCCCTCCATGATCTGGCGCAGGTCGTCGCGGGCTTCCTCGGGCTCCTGGCCGAACAGCGACTGGATGTCCTCGCGGAGCTCCCGCGGCAGCGACGCGATCAGCCCGCCGACGCGCTCGGTCCAGTTCTCCACGTCGTCGCCGTAGTTGCCCCTCATGCCCTCCTCGGCGATGTCCTGCAGCTCCTCTGCCCGCTCGTCCGCGGGCAGGTCCTGCAGATCGGCCAGGTCACGCCGCAGGTCGTCCGGCAGCCAGTCGCCCATGCCGATCTTCGGCATGCTGCCGAAGACGTCGGCCGCGTCCTCTCGGGCCTGGTCCGCGGCCTGCTCGGCCTCCTGCCGGGCGTCCTCGAGCGCCTTCTCGGCGTCCTCCACCGCCTGCTGTGCTCGTTCCCGGGCCTCGGCGCTGCCCTCCTCGGCGGCCTGCTCGGCCTCCTCCCGGGCGTCGTCGAGCGCCTCCCGGGCCTCGTCCAGAGCCTGCTCCGACTCCTCCTGCGCCGCCTGCACGGCGTCCTCGATCTCGTCGGCCGGCGCTGCGGCCGCGGCCGGGGCCACGAGGACCGCGGCCGCGGTGAGGACTGCCGCGCCGGCGCCCGTCACAGTTCCTCGTCGTGCTCGAAGTCGCAGGTTCACGTCTGTCTCCTCGTTCATCGACTCTGGTGGTGCCCGCCGCCGTGCCGTGCGGCTCTGCGGCCGGAGGCACCGCCATGTCGTGCCGGGCAGCGGAGCCTCCTGCAGGTGGTGTTCCCCTCCCTGCGCGGATGACGGGGGCGAACCCGTGACCTTCCGATGACAGCCCTGCAACATGCCGACGGGAGGCCGGGCCCGAGCAGTCGTCGCCGGGTCCGAGCGGTCCCGGCGCCGGAGGACGGCCGCGGCGTGCTCGGGAACGAGCCACCGATGTCACACCCGGCGGGTAGCTTCAGCGCCTAGCAGCAGTTCCCACGACGGGAGGGCAGGCCATGGCCACCAAGGACACCGGCGGGCAGCAGAAGGCGACGCGGTCGCGCGAGGAGACCGACGAGGTCGAGGCCTCGGTCGACACCGAGGTCGCCGAACGCCACAAGGAGATGACCGAGGACGTCGACTCCATCCTGGACGAGATCGACGAGGTCCTCGAGGAGAACTCCGAGGACTTCGTGAGGGCCTACGTACAGAAGGGCGGAGAGTGACGCTCTGATTACTGTCAATCAAGGTGAAGCGTTGTCCTGCTTGCCAGCAGAGCAAGCCGGCGTCGGATCTCGGCCGTAACAAGCGACTGAAGGACGGCCTGTCGTTCTACTGCTTGAGCTGCAACCGCGCGCGGAACAGCGCGTGGTATCGCGGCGTGCGGCAGTCCCTGGGGAAGGAAGTCCGCGATCACTCGTGGGTGCCCGAGGGGTTCCGGTGGTGCCCTGCATGCCAGCAAGCGGTCGATCACAAGGCTACGTCCGCAATTCGCGGACCCCATCAGGCTTCGGCAGTCGTTGCAAAGCATGCGCCAAGTCGTCGAGCAGCGAGTCCTACTTCTATCGCCGGTACGGCCTCACCAAGGCACAGGTGGGGGAGATCCGCCAGGCGCAGGGTGACCGCTGCGCGATCTGCGGGGAGCCTGGTCCCCAACATCTCGATCACGATCATCGACTCGGCGGCACACGGCAGCTTCTCTGCCAGCTGTGCAACCAGGGACTGGGCATGTTCCGGGACGACCCCTTCCTGCTGCAGATGGCCGTCTTCTACCTGGAGCACCACAAGCAGCAGCAGGCGATCGCGTACCTGGTGGAGGCATTGGCCGGCGAGCCGGAGGCGGCCAGCCGACCGGGGGAGCCGCCGGTAGGGTCGCAGCGACGTCCGAGCGCGCCCGGCACCAGCACGCGGAGCACCGGGCGGACCAGTGGTGCACGCCGGCGCGAGCAGGCGGGAGAGGCGGATACTTGAGCGAGCTTGCGAGCTCAACAGTGAGCACAGCAGCGTCGGGCACGTGGGCGCCGAGCGCCAGCGAGGCGGACGCGTGAGCGATCAGTCGACTGGCCGGAGCGGGTTCCCGCCCGCCTATCTGGACCGGGTGGGCTCCTCGTTCACCGACTTCCTCTCCAGCACGGCGCCTGACCTGCTGCCCGGCCGCCGCCCCGTTCCCACGACACCCATGGCCGACCTCGCCCCGCACGGCACGACCATCGTCGCGGTCACCTACGAGGGCGGCGTCCTCATGGGCGGCGACCGGCGCGCCACCATGGGCAACCTGATCAGCTCGCGCGACATCGAGAAGGTCTACCCGGCCGACTCGTACAGCGTGATCGGCATCGCGGGCGCGGCGGGCATCGCCATCGAGATGGTGAAGCTCTACCAGGTCGAGCTCGAGCACTACGAGAAGATCGAGGGCCTCACGATGTCCCTCGACGGCAAGGCCAACCGGCTCGCCGCGATGATCCGGGGCAACCTGGGCGCGGCGTTGCAGGGACTGGCCGTGGTCCCGCTGTTCGCCGGGTTCGACCTCGACGCCGCCGAGGGCACCGCGCCCGGGCGCATCTTCAGCTACGACGTCACCGGCGGGAACTACGAGGAGCGCGGCTACGCCGCCGTCGGCTCGGGCTCGCTGTTCGCCAAGAACTCGCTCAAGAAGACCTGGCGCAGCGGTCTCCCGGCCGACGCCGCCACCCGCACCGTCGTCGAGTCGCTCTACGACGCCGCCGACGACGACTCCGCCACCGGCGGCCCCGACCCGGTCCGCCGGCTCTACCCGATCGTCTACCGCGTCGACGCCGAGGGCGCCGTCCGGCTCGCGGACGCCGAGATCGCCGCCGTCGCCGACACGATCGTCGCCGACCGCCGGACCACGGACGGGGAGGGCTGACCCATGACCATGCCGTACTACGCCTCCGCCGAGCAGGTCATGCGGGACCGCTCGGAGTACGCCCGCAAGGGCATCTCCCGCGGTCGCAGCGTCGCCGTCGTCACCTACGCCGACGGCGTGCTGTTCATCGCCGAGAACCCCAGCTCCACGCTGCACAAGGTCGGGGAGATCTACGACCGGATCGGGTTCGCCGCCGTCGGCCGGTACAGCGAGTTCGAGAGCCTGCGGGTGGCGGGCGTGCGGCTGGCAGACGTCCGCGGCTACTCCTACAACCGCCGTGACGTCACCGGCCGGGTGATCGCCAACGCCTACGCGCAGACCCTCGGCGCCATCTTCACCGAGCAGATGAAGCCCTACGAGGTGGAGCTGTGCGTCGCCGAGGTGGGGGACCGCCCGGAGACCGACCAGCTCTACCGGCTCACCTTCGACGGCTCGGTCGTCGACGAGCCCGACTTCGTGGTCATGGGTGGCCAGGCCGAGGCCGTGAGCGGGCATCTCCGCGAGCACTTCCTCCCGGGCATGGGGCTGTCCGACGCCCTGCAGGTGGGGGTCCGGGCGCTGTCCGCGGTCAGCCCTGTCACCGCGGGCGCGGGCAACGGAGGTCCGGCGCAGCTGACGGCGGCACAGCTGGAGGTCGCCGTCCTCGACCGGCGCCGTCCGAAGCGGGCCTTCCGGCGGATCACCGGGTCGGCCCTCCGCACCCTCCTCGGTGACGAGGCCACCCCCGACGCGACGCTCGACGCCCCGGCCACCACCGCCCACGCGCCGAGCGTCCCCGAGCCCGGCACGCCTGCCGGGCTGGGCGACCCCGCCCACCCGGACACCGCCGGTGGCGCGGAGTACGACGGCCGGCACGCCGAGGACGGCGGCGAGGGCTGACGCCGAGCACGCGGACGGCGGCGGTGGGGGCGAGTGAGGCGAGGCTCCCGGGTACGGGGAGCCCATGCCGAACTACGAGCTCAACCAGGCCGCCGTCCGCCATGCCCGGGACCTGATCGACGCCGGGACGTTCGACGACTCCAGCGACTGGTCGGACGCCGCGCCCTCCACCGACGACGGCAACCGGGTGATCGAGGAGAAGGGCTGGGACGCCTTCGCGGCCTGGCACCTCGCCGTCGACCCCGACGCCAACGAGGAGACCAAGAAGCGGTACGCGTTCCCCTACGGGAACTTCGACCGGGTCGTCCGCGCCGCCCTCATCCACGGCAAGCAGCGTGCGTCGCAGAACGACCACGACGAGATCGGGCAGGCCATGGACGGCCTGCTGGAGCGGCTCGACGACAAGCGCGGCGGCTGAGCAACTCCGGGGCGGTCGACGACGAGTCCGCGCGGGACGGGCGCACTGTCCCTCCCGGCGCCTAGGCTCGGATCGTGGAGCGACGGATCTTCGGGATCGAGACCGAGTACGGCGTCACGTGCACCTTCAAGGGGCAGCGACGGCTATCCCCGGACGAGGTCGCCCGCTACCTGTTCCGGCGGGTGGTCTCCTGGGGCCGCAGCTCCAACGTCTTCCTGCGCAACGGCTCCCGGCTCTACCTGGACGTCGGCAGCCACCCCGAGTACGCCACCGCCGAGTGCGACGACCTCACCGAGCTCGTGGTCCACGACAAGGCGGGGGAGCGCATCCTCGAAGGCCTGCTCGTCGACGCCGAGCAGCGGCTGGCCGAGGAAGGCGTCACCGGCGACATCTACCTGTTCAAGAACAACACCGACTCGGCGGGCAACAGCTACGGCTGCCACGAGAACTACCTGGTGGGCCGGCACGGCGAGTTCAGCCGGCTGGCCGACGTCCTCATCCCGTTCCTGGTGAGCAGGCAGATCGTCGTCGGTGCCGGCAAGGTGCTGCAGACCCCGCGCGGCGCCGTCTACTGCGTCAGCCAGCGTGCCGAGCACATCTGGGAGGGCGTCTCCAGCGCCACCACGCGCTCGCGGCCGATCATCAACACCCGGGACGAGCCGCACGCCGACGCCGAGAAGTACCGGCGGCTGCACGTCATCGTCGGCGACTCCAACATGAGCGAGACGACGACGCTGCTCAAGGTCGCCATGACCGACCTCGTCCTGCGCATGATCGAGGCGGGCGTCCCGATCCGGGACATGACGCTGGAGAACCCGATCCGCGCCATCCGCGAGATCAGCCACGACATGACGGGCCGGCGCAAGGTGCGGCTCTCCAACGGCAGGGAGATGTCGGCGCTGGAGATCCAGCGCGAGTACCACGACCGGGCCCTGGAGTTCGCCGACCGCGAGGGCGTCTCGCCGGTGCACCGCCAGATGCTCGAGCTGTGGGGCCGGGTGCTCAAGGCCGTCGACGGGGAGGACCTGAGCCTCATCGACCGCGAGATCGACTGGGCCATCAAGTACCGACTGCTCGAGCGCTACCGGGCCAAGCGCGACCTGCCGCTGTCCTCGCCCCGGATCGCCCAGATGGACCTCGCCTACCACGACATCAGCCGCACCCGCGGCCTGTACTACCTGCTGGAGCGGGCCGGCCAGGTCGAGCGGGTGGCCCACGAACCGCGCATCTTCGAGGCCAAGAACGTGCCGCCGCAGACCACCCGCGCCCGGCTGCGCGGCGAGTTCATCCGCAAGGCCCAGGAGAAGCGCCGCGACTTCACCGTCGACTGGGTCCACCTCAAGCTCAACGACCAGGCCCAGCGCACCGTGCTGTGCAAGGACCCGTTCAAGGCCGTCGACGACCGCGTCGAGAAGCTCATCGCCAGCATGTGAGGTGCGCGGAGTGGAGCCCGGAGGGTTCCGCGAAGGCGTGCCTCGGAGCCGCCCCGCGAGGGACGTGCCGCGCCGCGGGGGCCGGAGGCCTCCCGGCACGGCGCGTCGGACGCGCTCAGCGCAGGAGGGGAACGCCTCCTGGCCGCGGTGTCAGCCGGAGGCTGACGAAAGCCATGGCCGCGGTGTCGGCCGGAGGCCGACGAGAGTCATGGCCGCGGTGTCAGCCGGAGGCTGACGACGGGATGTGTACGGCCAGGGCCGCGTACCGGCCGGCGGCCGCGGCGGCGAGGAAGTAGGCGCGCTCCTCGGGCATGCCGCGCCCCATGGTCCGCAGCGGCACGGGGGAGAGGCCCAGCGCCTCCTCGAGACCGTCGGTGTCCACCCACACGACGGGGTTGCGGGCCGGCTGGCCGGCCAGGTCCTCGTCGACCTGCGACCCGAGCTCGGAGCCCAGCCCGCGCGGGGCCACCAGCGTCACCCCGCCCAGGGCCACCCGGCCGAACGCCGTCAGCGAGTGGTGCGACACCCCGCGGTGCCGCGGACGAGGGTCGGCGTCGGAGATGCGCAGCGCCCCGATGGCCTGGCCGCCGAGCACGGTCACCGCGTTGCACGCCTCGCCGGCCGCGACCCCGGAGAAGCCCCACGGCGTCCCGGTCCCGAGGTTGCCCGGGCCCTGCGTGACGATCGCCAGGTCGGCGCCCAGCACGTGCCGGGCCGCGAGCAGGCCCGTGTGCACGGTCACCGCCTCGAGGTCGCCGCCGAAGGACTGGCCGACCGTGACGACGCCGGCCAGCGACTTGTGCAGCGCGTCGACCGTGCGGGAGAACCCGGCCGCGAGCGCTCCGCCGTCGGTCATGACGTAGGCGACCTTGAGGTCGGGGTCGGTGGCCAGGGCGCCGATGAGCACCGCCGGCAGCGCCGAGTGCAGGTCGGCCACGACCACCGGCATACCGCCGAGGTCGTCGGCCTCGGCCAGCGTCGCGTGGTGCTCGGTGTCCTGCTCGTCGACGCCCTGCACGGTCACCTGCAGCGGCGTGTAGCGGGCCTTGACCAGGTGCCCGGGGCCGGTCGGGTCGGCCGGCAGCCGGTCGGGGACGGCGACGACCAGCGCGTACCCGCCGGTGCCCAGGTTCTGCGCCCACGCCGTGGTGTTCAGCAGCACGGTGTCACCGACCTGCGGCACGCCCACCAGCGAGGGGTACGCCAGGGCACGGACCTCGCCGTCGTCGGGCACCGCGACCGTGAGCTCCAGCGAGTCGTGCCCTGCTCGCCCCAGCGCCGTCACCTCGCCACGCCGCCAGCGGATGCGGGTCGGGACGGGAGAGCTCATGTCCGCAGGCTAACCAGCGTCCCGGGGGACGGCCGGTCGGCCGTTCCCCACTAGCCTGGGCAGCATGGCGGCCAAGCGGGCGGAACGACTGGTGAACCTGGTCATCGCGTTGCTGAGCACCCGCCAGTACGTGACGGCGGCACGCATCCGCGCCACGGTCCCCGGCTACGAGGCCGACGACGGCACCGACCGTGCCGACGAGGCCTTCAAGCGCATGTTCGAACGGGACAAGGCCGAGCTCCGCGAGATGGGCGTGCCTCTGGAGACCGGCCGCACCAGCGCCTTCGACACCGAGGACGGCTACCGCATCGCCCGGGCCGACTACGAGCTGCCCGAGATCCAGCTCACCGGCGAGGAGGCCGCCGCGGTCGGCCTGGCCCTCCGGCTGTGGGAGTCCGCCCAGCTCGCCGGCGCCGCCCAGAGCGCGCTGGTGAAGCTCCGGGCCGCCGGGGTCGACGTCGAGGCCGGGGGAGGCATCCCGCTCCAGCCGCGGCTGGGCGCCGGCGAGCCGGCGTTCGAACCGGTCTACGCCGCCGCCCGCGACCGCCGGACCCTGCAGTTCGACTACCAGCGCCCCGACGAGGACGCCCCCGCCCGCCGCCGGGTGCAGCCCTGGGGCGTCATCGCCTGGCACGGCCGCTGGTACCTGGGCGGGCTGGACCTCGACCGGCAGCAGCCGCGGATGTTCCGGCTCTCCCGGGTCGTCGGCACGCCGAAGGCCACCGGCCCCGCCGGTGCGTTCGAGCCGCCGGCCGACCTCGACCTCGGCGCCATGGTCGCCTCGCAGGTAGGAGGGCAGGAGCAGGTGGTCGTCGTGCGCGCCCGCCCCGGCACGGCGATCGGCCTGCGCCGCTGGGCCACGTCCCTGGGCCCCACGGAGGACGGGACGGAGGACCGGCTCGAGCTGCGCACGACCGAGCCGTGGGGGCTGGCCGGTCAGCTGGCCGCACTGGGTGCCGACGTCGTCGTCGAGTCGCCCGCCGAGGTCCGCGAGGCAGTGATCGCCCGGCTCACCCGCCTGGCCGCGATGGGAGCGTCCGCGTGAGCGTCGCCAGCACGCCCGACCGGATGACGCGCCTGCTGGCGCTCATCCCGTACCTGACCGCACGACCGGACGGCGTCCGCGTCCAGGAGGCGGCCCGCGACTTCGGCGTCACCGAGCGGCAGCTGCAGCGCGACCTCGAACTGCTGTGGATGTGCGGGCTGCCCGGCCACGGCCCGGGCGACCTCATCGACCTCTCCTTCGAGGGCGACCGCGTGCACGTCACCTTCCCCGCGGGCATGGTGCGGCCGCTGCGGCTGACCACCGACGAGGCCGTCGCCCTGGTCGTCGCGCTGAAGACCCTGCTCGAGCTGCCCGGCCTGGCCGAGCGCGAGGCCGTCAGCAGGGCGCTGGCCAAGGTGTCGGCCACGGCCGGGCACGCCGCGGAGTCGACGCCGGTGGCCGTCAGCGTCGACGCGCGCGAGGAGACCCTCGCGGTCGTCCGCGAGGCGCTGCAGCGGAACCGGGCCCTGCACCTGCAGTACTACGTGCCCACCCGCGACGAGCGGACCGAGCGCACCGTCGACCCGATGCGGCTGCTGCTGGTCGACGGGCGCTGGTACCTGGAGGCCTGGTGCCGGCGGGTCGAGGGCGTGCGCCTGTTCCGCCTCGACCGGGTCGACGACGTCGTCGTCCTCGACGAGCCGGCCGCTCCGCCGCCGGAGGCACACGGCCGGGACGTGGAAGCGGGGGTCTACCAGCCCGATCCCGGCTCGCCGGTGGTACGGCTGCGGCTCACCCGCCGTGCCCGCTGGGTGGCGGAGTACTACCCGGTCGAGGCGGCCACGCCCGTGGACGACCCGCCCGGCGGTCTCGCCGTCACCGTGCGCACTGCCGACCTGGCGTGGGCCCGCAACCTGGTGGCCTCGCTCGGCGGGGACGCGCTGGTCGACGAGCCGGCCGGTCTGGCCGACGAGGTCGCCGCCGGAGCGCGGGCCGCGCTGGCCCGCTACGGCGTCGAGGCGCCGACCCCGGCCGGCAGCACCGGCTAGGGTCGCAGCCGTGCTCCTGCTGGTCGTGTGGATCGTCGTCGTGGTGCTGTCCGTCGTCGTCCTGGGCGCGCTCGTCTTCGGCGTCCTGGGGGCCCGCGCCCGGCTGGCGCGGGAGGTCAGCGCCTTCGAGAGCGAGGTGCGGCCGCTGCTGGAGCAGGCCGCCGGCACCGCGGAGCGCGCCGGGCGGACGGACGACGACGGGGCCGGCCGCCGCTGACGCTGCAGGGGCATGACCCCCACCGGGCGTAGCATTCCCAACGAATCGACCTGTGGAGGACCCGTCATGGCCGGACTCGGCGTGCCTGAGCTGCTGATCATCCTCGTGGTGGCTCTGCTGCTCTTCGGCGGTTACAAGAAGCTGCCCGACGCCTCGCGGTCGCTGGGCCGCTCGCTGCGCATCTTCAAGGGCGAGATGAAGGGCATGAAGGACGACGACGTCCAGGCCAAGGACCCGGCGCACGCCACGCCGGTCCGCGGCGAGATCGTCGCGCCCGCGGCCCCGGCGACGCCCGCCGAGGCCGACCTGTCCGCCCAGCTGCAGGACGAGGCCCGCGTCGCCGAGGCGCACGCGGCCGAGCTGCGTGCCCGCGCCGAGCAGGCCCGCACGTCCGACCGCCCCCGCTGACCCCAGCACGGGACCGGACGACGGTGAGCGAGGCGCCGCCGCGGCGGAGGCGCCGGAAGGCCCGTGACCCGCAGGCGACCATGCCGTTGGTCGGCCACCTCACCGAGCTGCGCAACCGGATCGCCAAGGCGCTGCTCGCCCTCGCGCTGGGCACCGTGGCCGGCTTCCTCTGGTACGACAACGGCCTGCTCACGTTCCTCACCGAGCCCTACTGCGCACTGCCGGCCGACTTCCGCGCGCTCCAGGACCAGGAGTGCCGTCTGGTCGTGCTCGACGTCTTCGGCGGCGTGCTGCTGCGGCTCAAGGTCGGCCTGATCGCCGGTGCGGTGCTGTCGGCGCCCTTCTGGCTCTACCAGCTGTGGGCGTTCATCACCCCCGGCTTGCGGCGCAACGAGCGGCGGTACACGGTCGCGTTCGTCGGCTCGGCGACGCTGCTGTTCGCCGCCGGTGCCTTCCTGGCCTGGCTGACCCTGCGCAAGGGCCTGGAGCTGCTGCTCTCGCTGGCCGGCGACGAGGTCGCCTTCCAGCTGACGGCTCCGGACTACCTCGGCTTCGTGATCAGCCTGCTCGTCGCCTTCGGCCTCTCGCTGGAACTGCCGCTGCTCGCGGTGGCGCTGAACCTGGTGGGCATCCTCAGCTACGAGGTGCTGGCGAGGAGCCGGCGCTGGATCTTCTTCCTCACCATCGTCTTCGCGGCCTTCGTGACGCCCACCCAGGACCCGTTCACCATGCTGGCCATGGCCGGGCCGATGATCGCGCTGTTCGAGCTGGCCATCCAGGTCGCCCGGGTCGTCGACAAGCGGCGGGCCAAGCGGGAGGCGATCGAGGCCTTCTCCGACCTCGACGACGACGCGGCCTCGCCGCTGGACGCGCGGCCGTCGTCGCTGGACGAGCCGCAGGGCTCGACGTCCACGTCGTCCCGCGGCTGACCGGGCGCCCCGTGGACGTCGCCGTCCTCGTCAGCGCCGCCGCCGGGCGCGGACGGGCCCGCGCCCTCGGCGAGACGGTGCTCCGGGAACTCCGGACGGCCGGGCTCGATCCCCGGGTGCTGCCGGCCACCACCGGAGCCGAGGCGGAGAGCCGGGCGCGGGAGGCGGTGAGGGCGGGAGCGGACGCGGTCGTGGCGGTCGGCGGGGACGGCACCGCGCACGCCGCGCTGCAGGCGGTCGCGGGCACCGGGACTCCGCTGGGCCTCGTCTCCGCGGGGACGGGCAACGACCTGGCCCTGGCCCTCGGGGTGCCGGCCGATCCCGCCGCGGCCGTCCGGGCCCTCGCCGCGGACCTGAGGGCGGGGGAGACCCGAGCCCTGGACGCCGGGCGGGTGGGCGACCGCTGGTGGGCCACGGTGCTGTGCTGCGGGTTCGACTCCGCGGTCACCGACCGCGCCAACCGGCTGCGCTGGCCGCGCGGACGGCGCCGATACGACCTGGCCGTGCTCGTGGAGCTCGCCCGGCTGCGTCCCTACGAGATCACCCTCGGCCTGGACGGCGAGTCCCGGACGCTGCCGGCCACGATGATCGCCGTCGGCAACACCGCCTGGTACGGGGGCGGCCTGCCGATCTGCCCGGGCGCCGACCCCGCGGACGGCCTCCTGGACGTGACCGTCGTCGGCCCCACCACCCGGCGCGAGCTGGTCCGGACCCGGCCGCTGCTGGCCGACGGCTCGCACGTGGCGCACCCGTCGGTACAGGTGTTCCGGGCCGCGCGCGTCGAGCTGTCCTGCCCCGGCGTCACGACGTACGCCGACGGCGAGGTCATCGCGCCCCTGCCGGTCGCCGTGGACTGCGTGCCCGGCGCGCTGACCGTCGTGGGCGCCGGCCCCGCCACGATCAGCTGACCTGATCGTCGAGCGTCCTCCCTCACCGCGGGACGTGAGGGAGGACGCGCCATGATCAGGGAACCTGATCGTGGCGGCGAGCCGAGAAGCGGTCGCGCGCATAACGTGGGGGCATGTCCAGCCCCGCTGAGCGGTACGCCGCTGCCCGGCGCCGGACGGCTCATCCGGACCTCGCCGACTTCACCGCCGAACTCGGCTTCTCGCTCGACCCGTTCCAGGTCGAGGCGTGCGAGGCGCTCGACCGCGGTTCCGGCGTGCTGGTCTGCGCGCCCACGGGCGCCGGGAAGACCGTCGTCGGCGAGTTCGCCGTCCACAAGGCGCTCTCCGAGGGGCGCAAGGCGTTCTACACGACGCCGATCAAGGCGCTGTCGAACCAGAAGTACAACGACCTCGTCGAGCGCTACGGGCCCGAGCGGGTCGGCCTGCTGACCGGTGACAACGCGATCAACGGCGACGCGCCCGTGGTGGTGATGACCACCGAGGTGCTGCGCAACATGCTCTACGCCGAGTCGCCGGCCCTCCTCGGCCTCGGCTACGTGGTCATGGACGAGGTGCACTACCTCGCCGACCGCTTCCGCGGCGCGGTCTGGGAGGAGGTGATCATCCACCTGCCGCCGTCGGTCACGCTGGTCTCGCTGTCGGCGACGGTCAGCAACGCCGAGGAGTTCGCCGACTGGCTGGTCACGGTGCGCGGCGACACCGAGGTGGTCGTCAGCGAGGTCCGGCCCATCCCGCTGTGGCAGCACATGCTCGTCGGCAACCGGGTGTTCGACCTGTTCTCCCTGCGTCCCGCGGCACACGCCGCCGAGCACGGGGACAGCCCGCGCCCGCTGTCCACCCGGGAACGCGGCGCCTCGGTGGTCGACCCCGAACTGGTCCGGTACGTCCGCGAGCACGAGCGGCGGATCGAGGGCTGGGGTGGTGGCCGGCGGGAGTCCTCGCACAAGCCCCGGTACCGGCCACCGGCGCGCTCCGACGTCATCGAGCGGCTGGACAAGGCCGGCCTGCTGCCGGCGATCACCTTCGTGTTCAGCCGCAACGGCTGCGACGCCGCCGTCCACCAGTGCCTGATGAGCGGCCTGCGGCTCACCGACGAGGTCGAGCGGGCCGAGATCGCCGCGATCATCGACGAGCGCACCGGCTCGCTGCCGGAGGAGGACCTGCACGTCCTCGGCTACTGGGAGTGGCGCGAGGGCCTCCTCGCCGGGCTGGCGGCCCACCACGCCGGCCTGGTCCCGGCGTTCAAGGAGACCGTCGAGGAGTGCTTCGTCCGGGGCCTGGTCAAGGCGGTCTTCGCCACCGAGACCCTGGCGCTCGGCATCAACATGCCGGCGCGCACCGTCGTCCTCGAGCGGCTGGTGAAGTGGAACGGCGAGGCGCACGTCGACGTCACGGCGGGGGAGTACACCCAGCTCACCGGTCGGGCCGGGCGCCGCGGCATCGACGTGGAGGGGCACGCCGTCGTCATCTGGGCGCCGGGCATGGATCCCTCGGTCGTCGCGGGCCTGGCCAGCACCCGCACGTACCCGCTGCGCTCGAGCTTCCGGCCGAGCTACAACATGGCGGTCAACCTGGTCGGCTCCTTCGGCCGCGCGCGGGCCCGGGAGCTGCTGGCGTCGTCGTTCGCCCAGTTCCAGGCCGACCGCTCCGTGGTCGGCCTGGCCCGGGCCGCGGCCCGGCACGAGCGCGAGGCCGAGCGGTTCGCGGCGGACATGCACTCCGACCGCGGGGACGTGGGGGAGTACGCGCAGCTGCGCCGGGACATCTCCGACCGGGAGAAGGACCTCTCCCGCGACTCGCAGGCCAAGCGCCGGATGGAGGCCGCCGACGCGCTCGCCGCGCTCCGCCCCGGCGACGTCATCCGGGTGCCCTCCGGGCGGAGGCAGGGGCTGGCCGTCGTCCTGGACCCCGGGGTGACCGACCTCGCCGACCCCCGACCGCTGGTGCTCACCGAGGACAAGTGGGCCGGCCGGCTGGCCTCGATCGACTTCCCGACGCCGGTCTCCGCGCTGGCCCGGGTCCGGGTGCCGAAGAACTTCAACCACCGCAGCCCGCACGCCCGCCGGGACCTCGCCGCCACCCTGCGCAACGCCCGCGTCGAGCACGACCTGGGCGCCCGCATGGTGCGCAAGGGCCGGTCGGCCGCCGCCGACGACCCGGTGCTCGCCGACCTGCGGGCCGCGCTGCGCCGCCACCCGGTGCACGCGCTGCCCGACCGCGAGGAGCGGGTCCGGGTGGCCGAGCGGTGGCTGCGCTCGGTCCGGGAGGCCGAGTCGCTGCACCGGACCATGGCCGAGCGCACCGGCTCGCTGACCAGGCAGTTCGACGCCACGTGCGATGTCCTGGAGGAGCTGGGCTACCTGGTGCCGGAGCCGGCGCCGCTGGTGCCCGCCGACACCGCCGTGATCGGGATGCAGGACGACGTGCCGGTCGTCACCGACGAGGGCCGACGGCTGGCGCGGATCTGGTCCGAGGCCGACCTGCTGGTCGCCGAGTGCCTGCGCGCGGGGGCGTGGCGCGGGCTGAACGCCGCCGAGCTGGCCGCGGCCGCCTCCACCCTGGTGTTCGAGGCCCGCCGCGACGTGGTGTCCCTGCCCGCCATCCCGTCCGGCAAGGTCACCGCGGCGGTGGCGGAGATGCGGCAGGTCAGGTCCCGGCTGGAGGACGTCGAGGCCGCCCACGGGGTGCGGACCACGCGGGACCTGGACCTCGGTTTCGCGTGGGCCGCCTACCGGTGGGCCGACGGCCAGAGCCTGGACCGCGTGCTGGCCGGCGCGGAGCAGGCGGGCACCGAGCTGTCCGGCGGTGACTTCGTCCGCTGGACGCGCCAGCTGATCGATCTGCTGGACCAGGTGGCCACGGTGGCCGACGGTGCGGTGGCGTCGGTGGCGCGCGCCGCGGTCGGCAAGGTCCGCCGCGGCGTCGTCGCCGTCGCGGTGGGCGGCTGACCGGTGACGAGCTGGACGACCGACAGGAACGGGGGAGGGGCGGGATGAGCGATCCGCAGCTCCCGCCCGCCGAGGCCTCCGCCGCGGGCGACCCGCAGCGGCGGTCCCACCGTCCCCTGTACGGCGGACTGGCGCTCATCGCGCTGCTGCTGATCCTCGCCCTGGCGATCGGCCGGTTCCTCGGCCCGACGCTGCTGGACGCCAACGCCGTCGAGCGCGACATCGCCGAGCAGTTCGAGGAGCGCCACGGCGTCGCCCTCGAGCTGTCCTGCGAGCAGGAGATGCTGGTCGCCTCGGGGGAGGTCTACACCTGCAGCGGCCGGACCGCCGACCGCGAGGAGGTCACGATCGAGGTCCGGATCGCCGACTCCCTGGACGGCGCCTACACCTGGATCGAGGTCTGACCGCGCCGCTCAGCCGAGGGCGTCGGCGGGCCAGCCCAGCGCCGCACCGAGGCGCGTGAGCGAGGACTCCAGCCCGTGCCGGGCGGCCAGCCCGGCGAGCGCGGCCGGGTCGGCGGGCGAGCGGGGGAGGGCGCCCTCCACCGCGGGCATGTCGATGTCCGTCGCCACGGCGACGACCACCGGCGCACGGTCGAGGTAGTCCGTGGCCGCGTGCAGCTTCTTGAGGACGGCGGCGGTCAGCGGCGGCTTGGCGACGACGGTGCGCGCGGCGGCGGCGCGGATGCCGGCCAGGTCGCCGAACTCGTTGATCAGGGCCGCAGCGGTCTTGGCACCGACGCCGGCCACCCCGGGCAGCCCGTCGCTGGGATCGCCGCGGAGCACGGCGAAGTCGGCGTAGGCGCGGCCGGGGATGCCGTACTTCGCGGCGACGGCGGCCTCGTCCACGGACTCGATGTCGGCGATGCCGCGGTTCGTGTAGAGCACCCGGATCCCGCGTTCGTCGTCGACCAGCTGGAACAGGTCCCGGTCCCCGGTGACGATGTCGACGGGACCGCGGGCGCGAGTGGCCAGCGTGCCGATGACGTCGTCGGCCTCGTAGCCGGGGGCGCCGACGCGGTCGAGGCCGGCGGCCGCCAGGACGTCGACGAGGACCGGCACCTGGGGGCTCAGCTCGTCGGGCACCTCCTCGCCCCCCTCGGTGGCCACCCGGTGCGCCTTGTACGAGGGCAGCGCCTCGACCCGGAAGGCCGGCCGCCAGTCGTCGTCCCAGCAGGCGACCAGCTGGTCCGGGCCGTGCGCGGTGAGCAGCCGGGCGGTCATGTCCAGGAAGCCGCGGACGGCGTTGATGGGGCGCCCGTCCGGCGTCGTCACGCTGGTGGGCACGCCGTAGAAGGCCCGGAAGTACAGCGAGGCGGCGTCCAGCAGCATGGTCGGCACGAGCGCCGACGCTAGCGGTTCGGCATCTGCTGCGGAGATCGTCGGGGGCCGTGGATAGTCTGCGCCGGTGGGAACCGCCTCCGTGCCGTCCGGAACCGGCCCGCTCGTGACCCCCGAGCGGGTGCGCGCGGCGCGCTCGCTCGCCGCCGAGGCGGGCACCGACCTCCTCGTGCTCACGCCGGGGTCGGACCTGCGGTACCTCACGGGGTACGACGCCCACGCCATGGAGCGGCTGACGGCGCTGGCCGTGCCGAGCGCGGGGGAGCCCTTCCTCGTCGTGCCCCGGCTCGAGGCCCCCATGGTCGACGTGAGCCCGGCCGGTGCCCTCGGCCTCGAAGTGCTCGCCTGGGACGAGACGGACGACCCGTTCGCGCTGCTCGCCGGCGCCGCGACCGCCCGGCTGGGCGCCGCGCCCTCCCGCGTGGCCGTGGGCGCGCGGACCTGGGCCGAGCACGCCCTCGGCGTCCAGCGCGCGCTGCCGGGGTCGACGCTGGAGCTTGCGGGGCCGGTGCTGGACCGGCTGCGCATGGTGAAGTCGGCCGCCGAGATCGAGGAGCTGGCCCTGGCCGGCGCCGCCATCGACCGGGTGCACGCCCGCATGGCGGAGTTCCTCGCCGTCGGCCGCACCGAGGCCGCCGTCGGCGCCGACATCGCGGCGGCGATCCTCGAGGAGGGGCACGTCGGCGTGGACTTCACGATCGTGGGTTCGGGCCCGAACGGTGCCAGTCCGCACCACGAGCTGTCCGACCGGACCGTGCAGGCCGGCGACGTCGTGGTCGTCGACATCGGCGGGGAGACGGCGACCGGCTACCGCTCGGACTGCACCCGCACCTACGTGGTCGGCGGCAGCGCAGAGCCGGACGTCGCCGAGTGGTACGCCGTCCTGCACGCCGCGCAGCAGGCCGCCGTGGCCGCGGTCCGCCCGGGCGTGACCGCCGAGCAGGTGGACGCCGCCGCACGCGAGGTCATCGCCGGCGCCGGGTGGGGCGACCGGTTCATCCACCGCACCGGGCACGGCATCGGCCTGGACTCGCACGAGGCGCCCTACATCGTGGCGGGCAACGACCTGCCGCTCGAGCCGGGCATGGCGTTCTCGGTGGAGCCGGGCATCTACCTCGCCGGTCGCTGCGGTGCCCGGATCGAGGACATCGTCGTCTGCACCGACGACGGCGTCCGTTCCCTGAACGTCGGTCCCCGTGAGCTCGTCGAACTCCCCGGCTGAGCCAGGAGCCGTCCCGGTCGACGTGGACCGGCTCCTCCTCGCGGCCCTGGCGCGCGACGGGCGGGCCAGCTACACCGACCTCGCCGAGAAGGTCGGGTTGTCCGTCTCGGCGGTGCACCAGCGCGTGCGGCGGCTCGAGCAGCGCGGGCTGATCACCGGCTACCGGGCCACGCTGGACCCGACGCTGCTGGGCCTCCCGCTGACCGCGTTCGTGTCGATCACCCCCATCGGCGCCCAGAACGAGGACGCGCCCGCTCTCCTCGCCCACCTGGCGGCCATCGAGGAGTGCCACGCCGTCGCCGGGCAGGAGAGCTACATCCTCAAGGTGCGGGTCGCCTCACCCGACGCCCTGGAAGGGCTGCTCCGCGAGATCCGGACGTGCGCCAACGTGTCCACGCGGACGACCGTGGTGCTCTCCACCCTCTACGAGGACCGCCCGCCGCTCTGACACCGGCTGGACATCTGTCCGAACACGTGTTCGGATGACGGGCATGCGGTGGCAAGCGCAGCGGCTGGATCTCGACGAGCCCTCGGCACTGCCGGGGATGTCGAGCATCCGCGGGCTGCTGCGCAGCGTGCAGGTGCCGGAGTTCCCGGGCCTGACCTTCCACGAGGTGCGGTCGCGCTCGGCCCTCAACCGCGTGCCCGGCGATTCGGCCATGCCATTCCCCTATACGGTCAATACATACAGGGGATGCAGCCATTCGTGTGTGTATTGCTTTGCTCGGAGAACGCACGAATGGCTCGAATTCGATTCCGGCCGTGACTTCGACACCCAGGTCGTGGTCAAGACCAACCTGGTCGAGGTGCTGCGTCGGGAACTGGCTCGTCCCTCGTGGACGCGCGAGCACGTCGCGCTGGGCACGAACACCGACCCCTACCAGCGCGCCGAGGGCCGCTACGCGCTCATGCCCGGCGTCATCCGCGCACTGGCCGAATCGGGGACACCCTTCTCGATCCTCACCAAGGGCACGCTGCTGCGCCGCGACATCCCGCTGCTCGTGGACGCCGCCCGGCAGGTACCCCTCGGGCTCGGCGTCTCCATGGCCATCTGGGACGACGCCCTGCACCAGTCACTCGAGCCCGGCGTGCCCACGCCCCGGGCCCGGTTGGACCTGGTCCGGGCACTCGCGGACGCCGGGCTGCCCTGCGGGGTCTTCCTCGCCCCCGTGCTGCCCGGGCTGACCGACGACGACGACTCGCTCGACGCGGCGCTCGGCGCGATCGCGAGCGCCGGCGCCACCGGGGTCACGGTCATCCCCCTGCACCTGCGCCCCGGGGCTCGCGAGTGGTTCATGGCCTGGCTCCGTGCCGCGCACCCCGAGCTGGTGCCGCGCTACGAGCGCATGTACGCCCGCCGGGCCTACGTCTCCGCCGAGTACCGCTCCTGGCTGGCGCAGCGGGTCGCGCCGCTCCTCGTGCGGCACGGGCTGGACCGGCAGTCCGGCGGTGCGGCGCGCGGTGCCGACGGGACGCTCCTGAGCGGGGTGCCCGGTGACGAGGAGGTGGGCTTCCCCAGCGGCAGCCTGCCCACCGGAGGGATGCCGGGCGTCCGCCCCAGGAGTCGGAGCGCGCCCGTCGCGGCACCGGAGGGTCCGCCGCCGGCCGGCGAGCAGCTGTCACTGCTCTGACCGGCCGCGCCCGGGGACGGGCCCGCCGGTCAGCCGGCGAGGCGCCCGGCCCGGGCCACCGAGCGCGCCGCCCGCACGGTGCCCCGGGCCGAGACCGGTGGCGCACCGGCGGCCAGCGCGAGGCGGCGGAAGGAGTCGTAGGACAGCTCCCGGTAGACGGCCGCCAGTTCGGCCGCCGCCGCCTGGCGCGACGGGGGAGCGGTGGCCCGCAGGTGGTGAGCCGTGCGGCCGGCATGCTTCGCGAAGGTCACCTGCAGCGCCTGGTTGGACAGCCGCCCGCCGATCCTCGAGTCCAGCCCCGGCCCCCGGCGCAGCGCCGGCAGCACCCACGGGCTCGCCGCCAGGGCGGGGTACCGCTCGCGCACGGACTCCCAGGCGTGCCAGGCGGTCAGTGCGCCGGAGACCGCCCACTCCCCGTCGTCGGTGCGCAGCACCAGGCGGCGCGCGCCGGCATGCACCTGGTCGCGTCGCAGGGACCGGAACATGCCGACCGGGGCGGGCCACGCGAGCGCCAGGGCACACCACGCGACGGCCCGCACGTGCTCGGGGTCCTGATCCCGCAGCTCCGTGAGCGGGCGCAGGTCCAGCTGCACCGGGTCAGGCTCGGGAGTGGGCGCGCGCGGCAGCGCCAGTCCGCCGTAACGGGCGACCTTGCTGTACAGCGCCACGGTGGCGGGCTTCCACTCGCGCGCCGTGGCGAGCGGACCCAGGCCGGTCTGCGCCAGCTCGTCCGGGCCGATGCCCAGTTCCAGGGCGGCCTCGGCCAGCCGTCGCCACTGGGCCTCGTAACCCGGCGGGGGCGGCCACCGGCGCCAGGCTCGCTCCGGCGCAGGGGCGGGCATCTCCGGCAACGGCTGCTGCCACGCGCGCGACATGACGGAACACTACCGTTATCCCCAACAATGATGCGACTTATCGACTGTGGTCATGTGCCGAAGAAATCGCGCGCCGCCCTCCGGGCGGCGTGTCACCGACCCGAACCGTGGCCGCACCGGCCGGGCGACGGTCGCGCGGGTTGGTTAGGGTCCGCCCATGTACACCGCGAGCTGGCGCGACGTCGTCCGGAGAGACCTGTTCGGCGCGTCGCCGAGCCGCCGTGACCGCCCGTACCGGTTCGTGATCCGGCTGTGCCTGGTCGTGTTCCACCTGTTCCGCTTCCGGTTCGACGTGCGTGGTTCCCAGCACGTCCCGGCCAGCGGTGGCGCCATCATCTGCAGCAATCACGTCAGCTTCTTCGACTTCACGTTCCTCGGCCTGGGCGCGATCTCCCAGCACCGGCTGGTGCGGTTCATGGCCAAGTCGGCGGTGTTCGACCACTGGTTCGCCGGGCCGTTCATGCGCGCCATGCGCCACATCCCTGTCGATCGCAAGGCCGGCGCGGCGGCGTTCGACGCCGCCGTCCGTGCACTCAAGGACGGCGAGGTGGTGGGGGTCTTCCCCGAGGCGACCATCAGCCGCAGCTTCACGGTCAAGGATCTGAAGGCCGGCGCCGCCCGGATGGCCATCGACGCCGGTGTCCCGATCATCCCGGCCGCGGTCTGGGGCGGGCACCGGGTGGCGACCAAGGGACACAAGGTGGAGCTGCGCCGCGGAGTGCCCGTCATGGTCTTCCTCGGGGAGCCGATCGTCCCGGAGCCGGGGGAGAAGGTGCAGCCGCTGCTGCGCCGCACCCGTGCGGCGATGGAGGCGCTCCTGGAGGAGGCGCAGCGGGACTATCCCGACCGGCCGGCCGGCCCGGAGGACGGCTGGTGGCTGCCCGCGCGCCTCGGCGGCACCGCCCCCACGCCGGAGGAGGCGGCGGTCGCCGACTCCGCTCGCGCGGCGGGCGACGGGCCCAAGGCGCCGAAGAAGACGCCCCTGGAGCGCGTCACGGGGCTGCTGCGCCGCCGCTGACCCCGCCCGGCCGGGGCCCCGCCCGACCGGTGACCGAGCGCCGTGACCGAGCGCCGTGACCGAGCGCCGTGACCGAGCGCCGTGACCGAGCGCCGTGACCGAGCGCCGTGACCGAGCGCCGTGACCGAGCGCCGTGACCGAGCGCCGTGACCCAGGGCGGGGACTGGCCCGGACCCGGTGAGCCGGTGCGGCCCGGCGTCGCACGGTGCTGCTCGTGTCGGCGCGTGCGGCCCGGCAGCGGGTCCCGGGAGCAGTCCGGGACCGTGTGCCACGGTCGGCAGCCCCGTGGATAACGATCCGGTTACAGTGGCCCACATCGCTACCGTAGGTACCTGATCGGCAGCGGACTGTTCTTACAGTCCCTGCAGTTCCTCACCGGGAGCACCGAGACGTGCCTCCCCGGATCGAGCGTGCGGGCCCTCCGGCCGGCACGGACGGCCTCCGCGCCGCGCCGTGCCACCCGGGTCGAGGGGGCCGGCGTGAGACCCGGGGGAGCGTCCCGTGAATCCGGCGGAGCCCCCGAGGACCGCGTCATCAGACAACGGTCGAGCCGTGCGCAGCCAGCGCCCGGCCGTCCGGCCCGAAGACGCGGCGCCGAGGAGGGCGGTCCGCCGGCGCCCACCCGGTCGCGGGACCTGTCCGGCACCACCGGGGCCCGCGCGACGTGGCCGGTCCCCGGAACCAGCCGGGATGGGATGCTGGGTCAGGGGCCGCGGCGACGAGCGCGGCGGTCCCGACCCCCCGTCCGACCGGACCGGGGGCACGAGGCCGGAGGCCGGGGCACCCCCCGCCTACCCGGACGACGGTTCCCGGGAGGACGAGCGTGGCCGCAGCACCTGGCACGCTGCTCCGTCCTGCGCCCGAGCCGGACGGGCCGCCACCCCGCCGCGCCGGCTCCCGGCTTCCCTGGCGGACCCTGCTCGCGGCCGTCGGGGGACTGGCCATGATGCTGTCCTTCCCCGGGTACGGCCTGGCCCCGCTGGCGGTGCTCGGTCCGACCGCCCTGGCGCTCGCGGTGCACGGCCGCAGCGCCCGCGGTGGCCTGTGGCTCGGGCTGGTCTGCGGCCTGGCCTTCTTCGTGCCGCTGCTGAGCTGGACCGGCATCTACGTGGGTCCGCTGCCCTGGCTGGCCCTGGCGGTCTTCGAGGCGCTGCACCTGGCCCTCCTCGGCGCGGCCACCGCATGGGTGTCCCGCCTGCGGTGGTGGCCGCTGTGGGCGGCCGCGCTGTGGGTCGCCGACGAGGCGCTGCGCGGCCGGCTGATCCTGGGCGGCTTCCCGTGGGGACGGCTGGGCTTCAGCCAGACCGACGGACCGCTGCTGTCCCTCGCGGCCTACGGGGGAGTACCCCTGGTCAGCTTCGCGGTCGCGCTCATCGGCACCCTGCTGGCCGCGGTCGTGCTGGCGCTGGCGCGGGTGCTGCGCTCGGGCCGGGCAGGGCGACGGGAGGCCCTGCGCCCGCTCGTCGGCGCCCTCGTCGGGGCGGTCGCGGTCCCGGTGATCGGTGCGCTGGCGTGGCTGCCGCTCCCTGGCCCGTCGCTCACCGAGGGCGGGCCGACGTCGACCGTCGCGGTGATCCAGGGCAACGTGCCCCGGGCCGGCCTGGACTTCAACGCCCAGCGCCGCGCCGTCCTGGACAACCACGTGCAGCGCACGCTGGAGCTCGCCGAGGCGGTGGAGGCGGGGGACCAGCCGCAGCCCGACCTCGTGCTGTGGCCGGAGAACAGCTCCGACATCGACCCCTACCTGAACGACGACGCCGCCGAGCAGATCGACCGTGCCGCCCGCGCCATCGACGCGCCGGTCCTGGTCGGCGCGATCGTCCAGGGCCCCGGCCGCTTCATCAGCAACACCGCCATCGTCTGGGACCCCGACGACGGCCCGGGGGACACCTACGTGAAGCGGCACCCTGTCCCGCTCGGTGAGTACGTGCCCGCCCGGAGCTTCTTCCGGTTCTTCAGCACCCAGGTCGACCGGGTCACCGACCAGATGGCCGGGGACGAGCCGGGCCTGCTCGAGATCGGCGGGACCACCGTCGGGGACCTCATCTGCTTCGAGGTCGTCTACGACGGGCTGGTCGCCGACGTCGCCGAGGCCGGCATGCTCGTCGTCCAGACCAACAACGCCACGTTCGGCTACACCGCGGAGAGCGAGCAGCAGCTGGCGATGAGCCGGCTGCGGGCGGTCGAGCACGGCCGCAGCGTCGCGGTGGTCGCGACCAGCGGGATCTCGGCGATCGTGGCGCCGGACGGCACGGTCGTCCGGTCCTCCGAGCTGTTCACCCCCGACGTCTTCGTCGAGGAGATCGCCCAGCGCGACTCGCGCAGCCTGGCGAGCCGGCTCGGCGCCGGGCCCGAGTGGCTGCTCACCGCGCTGGGGGTGGCCGCCGTGGCGGTCGCCGTGCGGCAGCGCAGGAACTCCGGCACCGGGCCGGGAGCACCATGACCGCTTCGCGCGTTGGTACCAGCGTGGGACGTCGCATCCGTATCGCTGCCGCACTCCTCGCCCTGGCCGAGGTGGTCGTCTTCGTCCTCGTGGCCCAGTGGATCGGGGCCGGGGCCACCGTGCTCGCCGCTCTGGCCACCAGCGCGCTGGGCTGGGCCCTGCTGGCCCGTCAGGGCACCAGGGCGCTGACCGAGCTGCGGGAGAACGCACGGACCCGCCGGACGGGTACCGGCCGGGACCTGGGCAACGCCGGGCTGGTCGCCGTCGGTGGGCTGCTCATGGTGCTGCCGGGGTTCATCGGCGACGTCCTGGGGCTGCTGTGCCTGCTCCCGGGCACCCGGTCCCTCGTCCGGGCGGCGCTCACCCGGCTGATCACCTCCCGGCTGCCGGTGGGGCTCCGACCGCCGGTCCGCGTGGACAGCGTCCGCACCGCGGAGGTGCCACGGCACGACGGCGCCTCCGCCGCGCCGCTCGTGATCGAGGGAGAGGTGCTCCGGGGCCCGGACGGCCGTCCGCTGAGCTGACGGACCCGGCGGCGAGTATCGCCGGAACGCGATACGGCCCCGGTGGGAGATCCCACCGGGGCCGTGTCGACGTGCGGAGTGTCAGCTCGCGCGGGTCCGCCGACCGCGCAGCACCTCGAGCCGCTCGGCGAGCACCTCTTCGAGGTCCTCGACGGAGCGACGCTCGAGCAGCATGTCCCAGTGGGTGCGCGGCGGCTTGACCTTCTTGGGCGCCGGCTCGGAGCCGCCGACCAGCTTCGCCGCGGCACCGTCGAACTTGCACTCCCAGGTGTCGGGGAGCTCGGCGTCGTCGGCGAACGGCACCGTGAACAGGTGGCCCGAAGGGCACCGGTACTCGGCGTACTGGCGCTCGATGGGCGCAGTGTTCCGTTCGGTCTCGTAGCTGACGCTGCCCAGTCGGCTGCCGCGCAGGGAACGCTCGCCCATTGCACACCGTCCTCTCGTACGTGGTGTCGGTCGGGACTCGACGCCGGTACAGGGGGCATACCCACGTACCGAGGAGTCACGGAGATGAACGACAGATTTGGCGAAGAGATTCCGCCCAAACGGTTGCTCATCATCGCATGGGGTGGTGTTCTGGCCCCTCCCGCCCCCCGGAGGGGTGAGCCGGAGCGCTCAGGGCAGCGCGAGCTGGCCCGGACCGGCTGCTGTGGGCCCCAGCTGGCCCCGCACGTGGTGCCGGCGGCACAGCACCTGGTAGCGCACCGCGGGGGAGGAGCCGGGCTCCTCGCCGGGCAGCCGGGCCGGTGCGGTGTCCGCCACGACGACGGTCTCGCCCGCCCGCACCATCACCCCGTCCACCACGCGGGCGTTGAGCAGGCCCGGGAGGCCGCACCAGCACAGCACCTCCACCTGGACCCGCTGGACGTCGTCGGCGACCTCCAGCAGCCGCCGGGTGCCCGGGAACAGCTGGGTACGGAAATCGGTGGTCAGACCGAAGGCGTAGACGTCGACGTGGAACTCGTCGACCAGTTCGGCCAGCTGGTCGACCTGTTCGTCGGTGAGGAACTGGGCCTCGTCGACGATGAGGTAGTCCACGCGGTCTCCTGCGGCCCAGCGGTCGCGGACCAGCAGCCGCAGATCGGTCCCGGCGTCGAGCTCGATCGCGGCGCGGCACAGGCCGACCCGTGAGCTGATCTGGGGCTCGGCCGACCGGTCGCCCTGCGTCACCAGCAGTCCGTGCCGGCCCTGCCGGCTCTGGTTGTGGTCGACCTGCAGGGCCAGGGTCGACTTGCCGCAGTCCATGGGCCCGTGGAAGAAGCGCAGGTGAGCCGGCGCCGGATGTCGCCTCCGGTCCCCGGACGCCGGGATCACGGACGGTCCGGGCAGCCCGTCCGGCGCGGTGGTGTCGACGGCGCTCACCGCAGGCCGGCGGGGGCCGTGCTGCCGGGCAGTGCGGTCACCGAGACGCCCACAGGCCGCGCTCCTCGAGGACCTCGCGCAGCATCGCCGGGCGGTCGGTCATGATGCCGTCGACGCCGAGATCGAGCATCGTCCTGGCCTCGTCGGGGTCGTCGACCGTCCAGACGTGCACCTGCAGACCGCGGGCGTGCGCGGCGGCCATGAAGCGCTCGTCGACCAGAGCCCGGCCACCCAGCTGCAGCGGCACCTGGGCGCAGCCGGCCTGGATCCGCACGAGGCCGGCCGCGCGGGGGGAGTAGGAGGACAGCCGCAGCGCCGCCACCCCGCGCGGACCCAGCGAGGTGCAGACGGTCGGTCCGAACAGGCGCCGGGCCGCGGCGATGCGGGCGTCGGAGAACGAACCGAGGCAGATGCGGTCGGCGACGTCCATCTTGTCCACCAGGCGCACGAGCGGGGCCAGGACGCCGGCGGCCTTGATGTCGAGGTTGAACCGGACGTCGGGCCACGCGCCGAGCAGGTCCTCGAGACGCATGATCGGCTCGCGGCCACCGATGCGGGCCTGGCTGAGCTCGGACCAGGGGAGGGCGTCCACCCGGCCGGTACGGTCGGTCACCCGCTCCAGGGTGGCGTCGTGGAAGGCCACCAGCGTGCCGTCGGCGGTGATCTGCACGTCGGTCTCGAGGTACCGGTAACCCAGGTCCACGCAGGCCTGGAAGGCCGGCAGGGTGTTCTCCAGGTGCTCGATGGCGCCGCCGCGGTGGGCCATGGCCAGCGGCGTCGGCGCGTCGAGGTAGGCGAACCGCGCGGGGGGCACACGAACACGCTAGTCAGGCGCCCCGACCGTCTGCTGCGGGACCCCCGCGGCGGTGTCGTCCGAGCACGGGAACGACACCGGATCGGGCCGATCGAGACGCTCCGGGCGTGTTCGCCGGGTCCTGTCGCCGGTGACGTCTAGCGTGCCGAGTCGTGGCACAGCACGCGACCGGCACGGTGACGCACGCCCCCATCTCCCCCGCACCCAACCGGGGGAGCGGTGAGGACCGGCGGTGCGGCTGGTGCCGCCGGGTCCTGCCCGAGCAGGGATCGGTCGGCCGCCCGCGCCTGTACTGCGGGCAGGCCTGCCGGCAGCGCGCCTACGAGCAGCGCTCGGCCACGGCCAAGGCCGGCCTGCCCGCCGACGTCGTGCTGGTCTCCAGGGCCGAGCTCGACGGGTTGCAGGACCGGCTGTACCAGCTGCGCTGCGCGCTCGAGGACGTGCAGACGCTGCTGACCGAGAAGCCCACGAAGGCCGAGCTCGAGCGCTCGCTCTCCGACCTCGTGCACTCGACCGGCCGGCTGGACCGGCTCTGGGTCACCGAGCGCGGCTGACGCCGGAACCGTTCCGCGTGCCCGGGCGGATCAGTCGGGATCGGTCGTGTCGTCGTCGAGGTCCTGGCTGTCCTCGGGGTCCGAGTTGTCGGGCAGGTTCTCGTCGGCATCGTCGCCGCTGGTGTTCCCGCTGTCCTCGTCCGTCGTCCCCTCGTTGGGCGTCGTCGGGCCGCCGCAGGCGGTCATCGTGGCGCCGCCGCCGAACAACGCCAGAGCGGTCAGGACAGCGGCGAGCGGGCGTCGGATCTGCATGACCCGACCCTACGAACACCTGCCGCGGATCGCCCGTCGAACCCGGCGGACCGTGCGGCTTCCGTCACTGTGACGTATTGCGGGTGGTGTGGCTGGATGGGGGGGAGCGCCCATCCCTGGGCCGTCCTGCGGGCCCAGACGCGCCTGGCGCCGTCCGGGGCGTCCATGATCATCAGAATGACAAGATCATCCGGCAGGAGAGTCGCCGATCGGGGGTGCCCGGGGATCGAGCGGTCACGCCGGCCGATCCGACCCGGATCGAGCGGTCACGCCGGCCGATCCGACCCGAAGGGTGCCGGCGGTGGCGCCGGGCCGGGACGGCGACCGGCGCGACGGTGGAGACGCCGATGCGCCGGCTGGCGTCCACGCCGCCGACGGAGCGGTCGAAGCGTGAATGTCAGGGACCTGAGCTGCGGGCGTCGGATCCGGTGGCCGAACCGGCTTCCCGCGGCGCCTGGGCCTTGCGCCGATAATGCACATTATGTCAACTAAGCGGAGCAGCACCCGCCCCCGGCCGCGTGCACCCTTCCCCGCCGCTGGGGAACGATGACCCCATGTCGCGCACCTGGACCCACGTCGGCCGCTGCTGGAGCAACGGCGAGCCCTTCCTCGCCCTCGACGGCGATCTGCTGCCCGACTGGTCCGGCGAGACCGACGGCCACTACGAGCGACTCGTGCCGGACCTGGACTTCGACCTCACCAGCATCCCCGTGGGCGCCGGGCGGGCCGCCGTCGTGCTGACCGACGCGGAGGTCGGTGACGAGGGCTGGCTGGAGGTATTCCGGGCCGACGACGGCGCCGTCGCCGTCCTGCAGGTCTCGGCCGGCGACTACCCGGCTGCCGTGGCGGCCGCGCTCGCCCATCCCGAGGACGCAGCAGAGCCGGGCGACCACGTCCCGGTCCCAAGCGGTCGCTTCGCCTTCATCAGTGCCGCCCTCGACGGCGCCGGCGTGGAGGCCGCTCCCCTGCGGCCCGAGTCGCCTCGCCCGGCGCCCGCCTCTGCGGACTACGACGAGCGCCAGGCCGACGCGGGCGGGCCGCTCCTGCGCGCCACCGTCCACGGCTTCCGGATCTGGGTCCAGTGGAGGACCGCACTCGACGGCGACGCCGCCTTCGCCAGGTGGCTCTTCGTCCCCGCGTCGGGTGACATTCCGTCACGGTGACGTATGCCCTCCCGGGCGAGCCCCCTCGGTGACCACCACGCGGCGGCGCCGGTACCGCGATGCACTGCGGTACCGGCGCCGATGAGGGGCCGGCGAGCCGAGGAGGTCAGCCGATCTCGCTCCGCACGATGCGGATCCAGCCGGCCACCATCGGCAGCAGGAGCCAGACGGCCACCGACGTCGCCACCTGGCCCCAGGCCTGACCACCCGCCAGCGACCCGTCGAACATCGGGGCGGTCGTGGTGTTCAGGTCCAGCCAGTCGCGCATCCAGGTCAGGGCGCTGACGGCGCTGGCCACGATGGTCACGACCGTGGGCAGGATGAAGTACAGGACGATCGCCAGCGGCGAGCTCAGCAGGAGCATGCCGAAGGCCAGCCCGACGAGGATGACGATCACCTGGGCGAGCAGCACCTGGCCCACCTGTGTCCCGTCGACGCCCCAGGCCGAGGAGTCCTCGGTGAACACGGGGGTGAGCAGGGTGCCCAGCGCCGACGCCACCGCGGCCGCCGCGACCCCGAGCACGCCGAGGACGACGCCGGCGAGGACCTTGGCCGTGAGCACGCGGGAGCGGGCCGGCACCAGGGCGAACGTGGTCATAGCGGTGCGCTGCGACCACTCGCTGGTCACCAGCAGGATGCCCACCACGGGCAGCAGCAGCGCCACCGGCAGCTGCGTCGTGGCGAAGAACATGTCGAACTGCTTGTCCGGCTCCTCCGCGAAGAACATCTGCAGCGTCACCACGGCCAGCGCCGCCAGCGCGACGACCAGCAGCAGCCAGAAACCGGCTCTCGTGTCGTAGGCCTTGCGGAGCTCGACGCGGGTCAGCCGCAGCAGGGAGGGCGCCGCGGCGGTCTCCCCCGCCCGCGGTGCAGTGGTCGGGTCGACGGTGGCGGTGCTCATGCCCGGGTCTCCTGCATCTGGGGGGCGGCGGGGGCGCCGCCGGCGGACGGGCCGGTCAGCGAACGGAAGAGCTCCTCGAGCCGGTCCCCCCCGGCCGGCCGGAGCTCCAGGAGCGGCACCCCGGCCGTGGCGGCGGCGATGCCGACCGCCTCGGCGGGGCCGTCGGCGATCAGCGCGTCCGCGGGACCGGGGACGACGCCGATGCCCGCGGTGGCCAGCGCACCGGTGAGGGCCTCGCGGTCGCGGGCGCGCACGAGGGTGCCGGTGCTGGCCAGCAGCTCCGCGCTGCTCCCCTGGGCCACGATGCGGCCGCCGGCGATGACCACGAGCTGATCGGCCACCGCCTCGACCTCGCGCAGCAGGTGGGAGGAGAGCAGCACCGTGCCCCCGCGGTCGGCGAAGCCGCGCAGCAGCCCGCGCATCCAGAAGATGCCCTCGGGGTCCAGCCCGTTGGCCGGCTCGTCCAGCACGAGCACCTCCGGGTCGCCCAGCAGCGCCGTGGCCAGGCCGAGCCGCTGCCGCATCCCCAGGGAGTACTTGCCCACCCGCTTCCCGGCCGGCTTGCCCGCGAGCCCGACCAGCTCGAGGACCTCGTCGACGCGCGTGGGTGCGACGCCCATGACGAGGGCCGCGAGCGTGAGGGTCTCCTTCCCGGTCCGGCCCGAGTGCTGGGCGCCGGCGTCGAGCAGCACGCCCACCCGCCGGCCCGCGTTGGGCAGCTCGCCGTAGGGACGCCCGCCGACGGTGGCGGTGCCGCTGGTCGGCAGGGTCAGCCCGCACACGGCGCGCAGCGTGGTGGACTTCCCGGCGCCGTTCGGCCCGAGGAAGCCGGTCACGGTTCCGGGTGCGCAGGAGAAGGAGACGTCGGAGACGGCGAGCTGGGCGCCGTACCGCTTGGTCAGGTGCTCGACGTTGATCACGCGGTCACCCTCTCGCGCCGGCGGGCGTCCGCGCGTCACCCGGACGGCGATTCGGCCCCGACGAAGGTCGACGTCGCAGGCGGTGTCCTAGACCTTCGGCCATGTCCCGGACCTGCCGGCATCCGTAGCCTGCGGTGGTGAGCACCGCTCTGCGCCCACCGGCCCCGCCGCATCCGGGCGTCGACCACCCCTCGCTGGTCCCCGCGCTGCTGCTGGCCGACTCCCTCTCCCCCGCCGCCGAGCCCCGCGGGCGGGTGCGCCGCTCGCTCCGCGACTGGCTGGTCGACGTCGGGCTGTTCCTGTTCGCCGTCGGGCTGGGCCTGCTGTTCGTCGGCGAGGCGGCCAGCCGGCCGGTACCGCCCCCGGACGGGCTGCTCCTCGCCGACCTGGTGGCGGGCACGCTGGGGTGCTTCCTCCTGTGGGGACGGCGGCGCTGGCCGGTGGGCGTGGCCCTCGTGCTGGCCCTCATCGGCACGTTCTCCGACATGGGCAGCATCGCCGTGCTCACCGCGCTGTTCACCGTCGCCGTCCACCGCACCTGGCGCACGGTGCTCCTCGTCGCCGCGGCCGACCTCGCCGCGTTCCTGGTCTACGTCCGGCTCCGGCCGGACCCGGACCTGCCCCCGCTGGTGTTCCTGGGCCTGGGCGTGGCGCTGACCGCCGCCGTCGTCGCCTGGGGCATGTTCGTGCGCGCCCGCCGGCAGCTGGTCGTCTCGCTGCGCGACCGGGCGGTCCGCGCCGAGACCGAGCAGCGGCTCCGGGTGGACCAGGCGCGGCAGCTCGAGCGCACCCGGATCGCCCGGGAGATGCACGACGTGCTGGCCCACCGGCTCTCGCTGCTGAGCATGCACGCCGGGGCGCTGGAGTACCGGCCGGACGCCGCGCCCGCCGAGGTCGCCCGGACCGCCGGGGTGATCCGCGCCAGCGCCCGCGGTGCGCTGGAGGACCTGCGCGAGGTGATCGGCGTGCTGCGCGACACCGGCGACGGGACGCTGACCGACCGCCCCCAGCCCACGCTGGCCGACCTCACCGCGCTGGTCGAGCAGTCCCGCGCCGCCGGCCTGCGCGTGCGCATGGAGTACCGGGTGCCCGACGTCTCCGCCGTGCCCGCGGTGACCGGCCGCACCGTCTACCGGATCGTGCAGGAGGCGCTGACCAACGTCCGCAAGCACGCCTGGGGCACGGTGGCCTGCGTCCGGGTGACGGCCGACCCCGCGACCGGCATCGAGGTCGAGGTGACGAACCCGGCGCCGCTCGGCACCGACCCCGGCGCCCCGCTCCCCGGCTCCGGCACCGGCGCCCCGCTCCCCGGCTCCGGCACCGGGCTGGTCGGCCTCGTCGAGCGCGTCGGGCTGGCCGGTGGCTCGCTCGAGCACGGCTGGACCGACGACGGCGACTTCCGGCTGCGTGCGCGGCTGCCGTGGCCGCAGCCGGCGGTGCAGGGGTGAGCGGTCCGGTCCGTGTCCTCGTCGTGGACGACGACCCGCTGGTCCGGGCGGCGCTGGCGATGGTGCTCGGCGGGTCCGGCGACTGCGTCCTCGTCGCTGAGGCCGCGGACGGCGCCGAGGTGCCGGCCGCCGTCGCCGAGCACGGCCCGGACGTCGTCCTCATGGACATCCGCATGCCACGCGTCGACGGTCTGACGGCCACCGAGCGGCTGCGCGCGATCCCCGGCGGGCCGGAGGTCATCGTGCTCACCACCTTCGACGCCGACGCCTCGGTGCTCCGCGCGCTGCGGGCGGGCGCCAGCGGCTTCCTGCTCAAGGACACCCCGCCGGCCGCCATCGTGGACGCCGTGCGCCGGGTGGCCGCGGGCGAGCCGATGCTCTCCCCCACCGTGACCCGCCAGCTGATGGCCCACGTCGCCGCGGCCGACGGGCCGGCAGCCGGTCCTGACGTCCGGAGGGCCGCCGCGCTGGCGCTGCTGGAGCGGCTCAGCGACCGCGAGCGCGAGGTGGCCCTGTCGGTGGGACGCGGGCTGTCTAACGCGCAGATCGCCGCGGATGCCTACATGAGCGTGGCCACGGTGAAGGCGCACGTCTCCCGGCTGCTCACCAAGCTGGAGGCGGCCAACCGGGTGCAGGTCGCCCTGGTCGTGCACGACGCCGGACTGGTCTGAGCACCGGTGCTCCCCAGCCGCGTCCGGAGCTCAGGGCCATGTCGGCCCGGGTGAACCCGGCCCAGCAGCTTTGAGGTGCCCGCTCGCGGGTAGCCGCCCGGGGACGACGACCGCAGGAGGAACCGTGGCCGACCCACGCCCCGACACCGACGAGCGCGCCGAGCCGGGTGGCTCCCCCACCCACGGGCAGGACGACCTGATCCGCAAGCCGGTCACCCCCGGCACGGACGACGGACCGACGGCCGTGCCCGGCGCCTACGAGGCCGACGACGACGATCGGGAGCGCGGCAAGGCGGTCAAGCCGGGCAACTGACCGGCGGAGGCGCGCCGGCGCTGCCTGGACGCTGCCCCCAGGTCCGTGCGGTTGACTGCCCGGCGTGGACGCAGTGGGCCGGTTCTGGGGCCGGGTCAGCGCTCCCGCCCCCGACCTCTCCCCCGCCGTCCTCCTCGGCACGGTCGCGATCGCGGCCGTGCTGGTGCTGTACCTGCCGTTCTGGCGGGTGACCCGCCACGCGGTGACGATCGCGCACGAGGGCGCGCACGGGATCGTCGCGCTCGCGGTGGGACGGCGGCTGTCGGGCATCCGGCTGCACTCCGACACCTCGGGCGTCACCGTCTCCTCCGGGCGGCCGACCGGCGCGGGCATGGTGCTCACCTGCGCCGCGGGCTACACCGGTCCCGGCCTGTTCGGGCTGGGCGCGGCCGCCCTGCTGGCGGCCGGCCACGCGGTCGGGCTGCTCTGGGCGCTGGTCGCGCTGCTGGGGCTGCTCCTGGTGCAGATCCGCAACTGGTACGGCCTGTGGTCGGTGCTGGTCAGCGGCGGCCTGGTGCTGGCGGCCACCTGGTGGCTGCCGGCGGAGGCCCAGGCGGCCTTCGCCGCCGTCACCACCTGGTTCCTGCTGCTGGCCGCGCCGCGCGCCGTCCTCGAGCTGCAGCGCGCCCGCCGCCGGCGGCAGGCCGCGGACTCCGACGCCGACCAGCTGGCCCGGCTGACCCGGATCCCCGGTGTGGTCTGGGTCGGGCTCTTCCTCGTGGTCGACGTCGGGGCGCTGCTGCTCGGGGGCAGCTGGCTGCTGGCCTGACGGCTCAGCCGTGCTCGTCCACCGTCCGGTGGTCGCGCGGCGGCGTGCCGGAGCGGACCCGGCGACGGGGTTCGCAGCCGGGCGGCTGGGTCACCCGCTCGACCTGCGGCGCCGGCGGGACGTCGAGCACCAGGTCGTCGTGGTCGACGATCACCTGCCGGCCGTGGTGGCGGATCTCCAGCGGATCGCCGTCGACCAGCCGGTACGTGGCCTGCCGCTGCGTCACCGACACGACCAGCTTGCGCCCCCGGTAGACCACCCGGAACCGCATCCGGGTGAGCCGGGACGGCAGCCGCGGCGCGAAGGTCAGCTCCCCGTCGTGGTCGCGCAACCCACCGAACCCCGCCACCGCGACCGTCCAGCCGCCGGCCAGCGAGGCGATGTGCAGCCCGTGCCCGGAGTTGTGGTGCAGGTTCTGCAGGTCGGTGAGCGCCGCCTCGGCCCAGTAGTCGTAGGCCAGGTCGAGGTGCCCGGTCTCGGCGGCGACGACGCCCTGCTCGCTGGCCGACAGGGACGAGTCCCGCGTCGTGCGCGCCTCGTAGTAGGCGAAGTTCGCGATCTTCTCCTCGAGGGTGAACGCGTCACCGCGCAGGTGCAGCGCCATCACGAGGTCCGCCTGCTTGACCACCTGCTTCCGGTAGAGCTCGAAGTAGGGGTAGTGCAGCAGCAGCGGGTAGTGGTCGGCGGGCGTGCCGGCGAAGTCCCACTCCTCGTGGTGGGTGAACCCGTCGGACTGCATGTGCACGCCGCGCTGGGTGTCGTAGGGCACCGCCATGAGCGCCGCCGCCCGCAGCCACACCTCCACCTCGTCGTCCTCCACGCCCAGCCGCCCCGCCACGGTGGGCTGCCGGGCCACCGCCCGCGCCCCCTCCCGCAGGTTGCGCTGGGCCATGAGGTTGGTGAAGACGTTGTTGTCCACGACCGCGGTGTACTCGTCCGGCCCGGTCACGCCGTCGATGCGGAAGCCGTGCTCGGCGTCGAAGTGCCCCAGCGAGGCCCAGAGCCGGGCGGTCTCGATGAGCAGCTCGGCGCCGAAGTCGCGGTCGAAGTCCTCGTCCAGGGTGGCGTTGTAGTAGCGGACGACGGCGTCGGCGATGTCGGCGTTGATGTGGAAGGCCGCCGTCCCGGCCGGCCAGTACCCCGAGGTCTCCTCGCCGCGGATGGTGCGCCACGGGAACACCGCGCCCCGCAGCCCGAGCACGCGGGCCCGCTCGCGGGCCAGCTCCAGGATGGAGTGCCGCCAGCGCAGCGCGTCGCGGGCGGCCTCCGGCGCGGTGTAGGTCAGCACCGGGAGCACGTAGGTCTCGGTGTCCCAGAAGGCGTGCCCGTCGTACCCCGGGCCGGTCAGCCCCTTGGCCGCGATGGGCTGGCGCTCACCGCGCAGCCCGGCCTGCAGGACGTGGAACATGCCCACCCGCACCGCCTGCTGCAGCTCGTCGTCGCCCTCGATCTCGACATCGGCCTCGTCCCAGTGCCGGTCGAGCAGTTCCCGCTGCTCGCGCATGAGCCGGTCGAACCCGGCCAGCTTGGCGGTGGCCAGCGCGGCCTCCACCTGGTCGCGCAGGGCCGCGGCGGAGCGGCGGGAGGACCAGCCGTAGGCCAGGAACTTGACCAGCTTGAGCGACCCGCCGGGCGGGATGCGCGCGGCCAGCGTGTACCGGGCGAGGTCGCCGTTGGCCAGGATGTCCTCGGTGCTGGTGTCGGGGATGTCGACGAGGTGGTCCATGCCGGCCGCGATCCGCAGCCGGCTGCGGGCGGTCCGGTGCACCAGGACGGCACGCCGGCCGCGTCCCGCGGAGAACTCCGCCTCCAGCGGGCGGTCGAGGGACGCCGCCGCCCGCGGGTCGTCGCTGCCGGTGGCGTTGGTCTCGTTGGCCAGCAGGTCGGACTGCAGCGCCACGTAGAGGTCGCCGAGGTCGTCGATGACCTCGACCTGGTACTCGATCGCGGCGATGGACCGGCGCGCGAGGGAGACCAGCCGGGTGCTGGTCACCCGCACGCTCCGGCCACCCGGGGACCGCCACTCGGTGATCCGCCGCAGCACCCCCGCCCGCAGGTCCAGGGTGCGCCGGTGCCCGATGATCTCCCCGTAGTTGAGGTCCAGCGGGGAGTCCTTGACCAGCAGCCGGATCAGCTTGCCGTCGGTGACGTTGACGACCGTCTGCCCCTGCTCGGGATAGCCGTACCCGGCCTCGGCATAGGGCAGCGGCCGCTCCTCGAAGAAGCCGTTGAGGTACGTGCCGGGGACGACGACGGGCTCGCCCTCGTCGAACGAGCCGCGCATGCCGATGTGCCCGTTGGCCAGCGCGAACACCGACTCGTGCACGCCCAGCGAGGCGTGGTCCAGCCCCACCTCGGTCAGCGACCACGGCTCGATCGGGAAGGTGGCCCGACCTTCGGTCATGCCCCGTCCTCCAGCAGCTCGGCGAGGTCGGTCACGACGACGTCGGCGCCCGCGGCGGCCAGCCCGTCGGCCTGCCCCACCCGGTCGACGCCGACGACGTAGCCGAACTGCCCAGCGCGGCCGGCCGCCACCCCGGACAGCGCGTCCTCGAACACGACGGCGTGCGCGGGGTCGACGCCCAGCAGCCGGGCCCCCGCCAGGAAGGTGTCGGGTGCCGGCTTGCCGCGCAGCCCCTCGCGGGCGGCGACGACCCCGTCCACCCGGGCGTCGATGAGGTCGGCGAACCCGCCGACGGCGATCACCTGCTCGCCGTTGGCCGACGCCGTCACCACCGCGGTGGGCAGTCCGGCCTCCTTGACCGCGCGGAGGTACCGGACCGACCCGGGGTAGACCTCCACGCCGTGCTCGTCCAGCTCGCGCAGGACCAGCACGTTCTTGCGGGCGGCGATGCCCTGCACCGTGGCGGTCTCGGGCGCGTCGTCCGCCGCGCCCTCCGGCAGGGTGATGCCGCGACTGGCGAGGAAGTCGCGGACGCCGTCGGCGCGTGGCTTGCCGTCGACGTGGCGGTTGTAGTCGTCCTGGTCGAACGGTCGCTGCGCGGGATCGGTGGCCTGCAGGTACTCGTCGAAGGTGCGTTTCCAGGCGGCCATGTGCACGGTGGCGGTGCGGGTCAGCACACCGTCGAGGTCGAAGAGGCAGGCGCGGACGGACTCGGGCAGCCCCAGGCCGGATTCAGGCACGGCCAGGACGCTACCGGCGCGGACGTCCCGGCACCGTCTCGGCGGGGGCACGCTCGCGTTCCCTTCCCCGCACGACCGCGCCCGGCCGACGCGCGCGGCGTCCCGCCGCTGCCTAGGGTCGCTCCGAGGACGCGTCCCCGGGACGACGTCCGCGTCCGACCCGCCGTCGAGAGGACCGACATGGCCGACCGGCCGACCCCGCCGAACCCCTACGACTTCCTGCCCCAGGTGCCGTCCTTCACGGTGACCAGCACCGACGTGTCCGATGGCGCGACCCTGCCGATGCCGCACGTCAGCGGCGTGATGGGTGCCGGTGGCGAGGACCGGTCGCCGCAGCTGTCGTGGTCGGGCTTCCCCGAGGGCACCCGCAGCTTCGCCGTCACCGTCTACGACCCCGACGCCCCCACGGCCAGCGGCTTCTGGCACTGGGCGGTGGCCAACATCCCCGCCTCGGTCACGGAGCTGCCCGCCGACGCGGGGAGCAAGGACACGCCCCGGCTGCCCGACGGGGCGCTCCAGCTGCGCAACGACGGGGGCTTCGCCGGGTACGTGGGTGCCGCTCCCCCGGCGGGTCACGGGCCGCACCGCTACTTCGTCGTCGTGCACGCGGTGGACACCGAGACGCTCGACGTCGACGGCGACACCACACCGGCCGTGCTCGGCTTCAACCTGTTCTTCCACACGCTGGCACGGGCGACGCTGGTCGCCACCTACGAGCAGTAGGCCCCCCACGTCCCGGGTGCGCGCGGCTCCCTCCCGTCGAGCGCAACCGGGAGGCGTGCGATCCGGAGGAGTGGCGTCGATCCTGCCGGCCGGGGTACCGCCCGTGGGGTGCCGACGACCACGACTCGTTCCGCATCCCGTAGCCGCTCTGCCGCTGGGGCTGTCCTGACGGCCCTGGCCCTCGCCGCCACCGCATGCTCCGGCGCCGCAGGCGGGGGCAGCCTGCCCACCGCGGAGGACTCGCCGGCCAGCACGGACGCCGGCATCCGAACCGGCACCGAGACCGGCACGGAAACCGGCACGGAAACCGGCACGGAGACCGAGGACCCGACGAACCGCGTGGCGACCCAGGCGACCGCGGCGACCGCGGCCGACGCCTTTGGCGACGTCGGGACGGTGTCGGTAGCGCTGGCCGCGGTGCGCCCCGGCGCCGGTCCGGACACGAACTGTGCCGGCGATGCGGTGCCGGTGGCCCGTGCCGGGGATGCCGAACCGTCCGCCACCGCGTCGCTGGTCAAGGTGTACGTGATAGCCGAGCTGCTCCACCGGGACCGCGCGGGCGAGCTGCAGCTCAGCGGCGACGACCGCGCTCTCATGGAGGCGATGGTGGTCGAGTCCGACGACCGCGCCATGTCCGAGCTGTGGGTCCGGCACGGCGGGGGTCGGCTCGTCACCGACCTGGCGGCGCGGTACGGACTCACCGGGACCGCCCCGCCCTCGGACGACCCCGGCCAGTGGGGGCAGACCACCACCACGGCCGGTGACCTGGCCTGCTTCTTCGCGTTGCTGCCGTCGCGGGCCGGAACGGAGGACTCGGCATTGCTGCTGGGCTGGATGCGCTCGACCGCGCCGATCGCCGCCGACGGCTTCGACCAGCGGTTCGGGCTCTTCGGCGCCGGCGACGGCGAGGCGGCGGTCAAGCAGGGCTGGTCCTGCTGCCTGGACGGGATCCGGGTGCTGCACTCGGCCGGCATCCTGGACGGCGTCGCGGTGGCACTGCTGGCGCGTTCCGGGCCGGAGGTCGGCTACCCGACGCTGGCGCGGGGACTCACCGCCGCTGCGACCACGCTCGCCGGTCGCTCCTGATCGTGCGGTCCCGCAACCGTCAGCCGGCACCCTCGCGAGGGCCGGCCACTCCGACCCTGGCGAGCCAGGCGAAGCCGATCCGCTCGTAGACCCGGGCCACGTCGTCGTCGCCGGCCGCCAGGAAGACCAGGTCGGCCGTCTCGCGCGCGTGGGCGACCAGCGCCGAGGCGATACCGGCGCCCAGCCCGCGCCCGCGGAGCCGGGGCGTGGTCGCGAGGCCCAGGATCTCGCTGACCACCGCGCCGTCGATGTCCACCGGCTGGTGCAGCCCGACGGCCACCGGTGCCTCGTGCTCGATGGCCACCATCATCACGGTCGCGCCGGTCGCGATGCGCTCGCGCAGCACCGCGATCGCGGCGTCGTCCTGCCGCGAGGGCTCCGCCGGGGTGGCCGGCACGTCGTCCGGTGCCCCCGGGTTGGCGAAGGCGACCGCGGAGACCTCCAGGTAGCGCGGCAGCTCCGGGTCCTCGGCGCCCACGACGTAGAGCCGCACCCCGGCGGGGAACAGCAGCTCCACCGGTTCGTCGGCGACCAGCAGCGGCAGCTCCTCCACCTCGAGCCCTGCCGCACGGGCCGAGGCCGCCACCTCCGGTCTGCACTCCGGGATCCACTCCAGGGCGACGGGCAGGCCCGCGGCCTGCTGCAGGTCGGCGGCGGCCCGCACGTCGGCGACGGTGACCCGGGACTCCGTGCCCCGCGTGGGGCGCGCCGGATAGGGCCACGAGGGGTCACCCAGCGGGACGTCGAGAGCGCCGGCCTGCTCGATCCGCGCGTCCGCGAGCGGGGCGGCGGCGTAGTAGCGCTCGATGCACTCGAGCAGTCCCGGGCGGGCTGACACAGGGCGAACCCTAGACCGCCCCGGCTGCGGTGCACGGTCGCCGGCGCCCGCCACGGCCGCTTCCCTACCCGCACGGGTGACCCGCGCGCAGGGGTCCGGGGTGCCGGACGGCACGATGGGGGCGTGACGGCAGGGACACGCGGCTCCATCTCGCCCTACGCGGTCTTCGACCGCGCCTCGTGGCGAGCGCTCGCCGCCGGCTCCCAGCTCCCCCTGGACGAGGCGGACCTGGCCTCGCTGGCCTCGCTGGGCGACCGCATCGACCTCGACGAGGTGGCGACGGTCTACCTGCCGCTCGCGCAGCTGCTGGGGCTGCATGTCACCGCCAGCCGGCGCCTCTGGGCCGCGCAGAGCGCGTTCCTGGGCGACTCGACGGCGAAGGTGCCCTTCGTCATCGCCGTCGCCGGCAGCGTCGCAGTCGGCAAGAGCACCACCGCCCGGCTGCTCCAGACGCTGCTGGCCGCCAGCCCCGGCGCGCCCCGGGTCGACCTGGTGACCACCGACGGCTTCCTCATGCCCAACGCCGTGCTGGAGGCGCGGGGCCTCATGGGCCGGAAGGGCTTCCCCGAGAGCTACGACCGCCGGGCCCTGCTGCGCTTCCTCGCCGACGTGAAGAGCGGCCGCGAGGAGGTCTTCGCCCCGGTGTACGACCACCAGTCCTACGACATCGTGCCCGGGATGCAGCAGGCGGTGGACCGTCCCGACATCCTCGTGGTCGAGGGGCTCAACGTGCTGCAGGCGGGGCGCCGCTCCGACGGCACCGCCCCGGAGGTGTTCGCGTCCGACTTCTTCGACTTCTCCGTCTACGTCGACGCCTCGGAGAGCGACATCCAGAGCTGGTACGTCGAGCGCTTCCTGGCGCTGCGACGGACGGCCTTCGCCGACTCGTCGGCCTTCTTCCACCGGTTCGCCGCCCTGACCGACGAGCAGGCACGGGACACCGCTCTGGGCATCTGGTCGGCGGTCAACGCGCCGAACCTGCGCTCGAACATCGCACCCACGAGGTCGCGCGCCCGGCTGGTGCTGCAGAAGGCGGCCGACCACTCGGTACGCCGGATCCTGCTCCGCAAGCTCTGACCCGCCGACCGGCGACGGCGGCGGTGTTGGCAACATCGCACCACTCGACGGGATGATCTGGTGACCTGGATCACTTCTCGACCCGCGGTGCCATGCGCACACTGGAACCGTCCGGTGATCGACCATTTACTCTCAGCTACAAGGGCCCTCCGGGGCCCGGACGGACGGAACCGCCATGTGCTCTCACGTAACCCCGTGCCCCGACGCCGCCAGTGACGCGCGTGACCTCGCCGCCGTCATCCGCAGCCACCCCGAGCAGGGCTGGAGCCTGCTGTGCAACGGCGTCGTCCTCTTCGACGACGACGGCGAGCTGCTCCCGGACGGACGCGCGATCGCCCATCCGCACACCTGGCTGGCCGCCGAGCTCGTCAGCGCCTGACCCCCGCGCTACTCCCCCGCGGCCTGGCGCGCCACGGTCTCGAGCCGTTCCCGGTACTCCTGCCACCAGGCGGCGTCGTGCTCGGGCAGGTTGTCCCCGACCGACTGGGCGCCGGCCGATCCGTCGACCAGTTCCCGGACGATGTCGGCGTGCCCGGCGTGCCGGTGGGTCTCGGCGATGACGTGGACGAGCACGCGGTGCAGCGACACCTGCGGGCGGGACCACCACGGCACCGTCCCGGCGGCGTCGAGCGGCAGCTCGGCCACCGTCGCGTCGGTCACCGCCCAGGCCCGCCGGTAGAGCGCGACGACGTCGGCCCGCGACTCCTCGGCCGTGGCCCACATGTCGGCGTTGTCCTCCATGTCCTCGGTGATCCACGGCTCGATCTCGGGCACGGGCCGGCCGAACGTCGGGCCGAAGTAGCCCATCTCGACGTACGCCAGGTGCTTGAGCAGGCCCAGCAGGTTCGTGCCGGTCGGGGTGAGCGGACGGCGGAGGTCGTACTCCGACAGCCCGTCCAGCTTGAACACCAGGACGTCGCGGCCCCTCTGCAGGTAGGACAGCAGGTCGGCCTTGACGTCGTCCGCAGCGGTCATGCGGGGCACCGTGCCACGCGGGTACGACAGGTCACCAGCCCCGGGCGCGCGCCCGGCCCTGCTCCCCCGCCGTACGCCGGCCACGGAGCAGCGCGACCAGCGAGCCCACCGCGGCGAGGAGGAGCAGCAGCCCCGTGCCGGGGCCGGTCACCGCCGTCGGAGGGACGTCGGTGAGCGCTCCCACCAGCAGGGCCGCGCCGGCGACCGCCGTGACGCCCGTGCCGAGCAAGGGCAGGCCGAGACCAGGGAGGACGCGGGCCGGCGGGAGGAAGTGCAGGCCCACGACGGCGCGGGCCAGCGTGGGCCCGTCGGCGGTCATCGGGCCCGTCGCCCTCCGGGTCAGGCCCGCGCGCCCACCACGTCGGCCGTCGTCCCCAGGTCGTCCGGAGCCCCGGCCGACCGCTCCGGCGTCGAGCCGTTCGCAGCAGGCGCGTGGTCACCGAAGTCGTGCTCGGCGAAGGCCTCCGGCGGCGGGCAGGCGCAGACCAGGTTCCGGTCGCCGTAGGCCTGGTCGATCCGCCGGACGGGGCTCAGGTAGCTCCGCCCCTGCAACCCGCGGACCGGGTAGATCGCGGTGGTCCGCGGATAGGGCCGCTCCCACTCCCCCGCCAGCATGGCCAGCGTGTGCGGCGCGTTGCGCAGCGGGTTGTCGGTGCGGTCGTACTCGCCCGACGCCACCTTCTCGATCTCGCCGCGGATGGTCACCATCGCCTCGACGAAGCGGTCCAGCTCGGCCTTGTCCTCGCTCTCGGTCGGCTCGACCATGAGCGTGCCGGCGACCGGGAAGCTCATCGTGGGGGCGTGGAAGCCGAAGTCGATGAGCCGCTTGGCGATGTCGTCGTTGGTGATCCCGGTGGCCTTGGTGAGCGGCCGGATGTCCAGGATGCACTCGTGGGCGACCATGCCGTCCGCACCGGTGTAGAGCACCGGGAAGTGCTCGCGCAGCCGAGTGGCCAGGTAGTTCGCCCCGAGGATCGCGTGCTCGGTGGCCCGGGTCAGGCCGTCGGGCCCCATGAGCCGGACGTAGGCCCACGAGATGGGCAGGATGCCGGCCGAGCCGAACGGCGCACCGGAGACCGCGGGCCCGGACGCCCCGGTGTCGACCAGCGGGTGGCCCGGCAGGAAGGGCACCAGGTGCTCCGCGACGCCGATCGGACCGACGCCGGGCCCGCCGCCGCCGTGCGGGATGCAGAAGGTCTTGTGCAGGTTGAGGTGGCTGACGTCGGAGCCGAAGCGGCCGGGCCGGGCGAGCCCGACCAGGGCGTTGAGGTTGGCCCCGTCGACGTAGACCTGCCCGCCCGCGTCGTGCACCGCGGCGCAGATCTCGCGCACCTCGGTCTCGTAGACGCCGTGGGTCGAGGGGTAGGTCAGCATGATGGCCGCCAGCCGCTCGGCGTGCTGGCCGACCTTGGCGCGCAGGTCGGCGAGGTCGACGTTGCCGGCCTCGTCGCAGGCCACGACGACGACCCGCATGCCGGCCATGACCGCGCTGGCCGCGTTGGTGCCGTGCGCGGAGCTCGGGATCAGGCAGACGTCGCGGTTCTCGTCCCCGCGGGAGCGGTGGTAGCCGCGGATGGCCAGCAGGCCGGCGAACTCGCCCTGCGACCCGGCGTTGGGCTGCACGCTCACGGCGGCGTAGCCGGTCACCTCGGCCAGCCAGCCGCACAGCTCGTCGATCAGCCGGGTGTAGCCGCGGGCCTGCTCGGCCGGCGCGAAGGGGTGCAGCCCGGCGAACTCCGGCCAGGTGATGGCGGCCATCTCCGTGGCCGAGTTGAGCTTCATCGTGCACGAGCCCAGCGGGATCATCGTGCGGTCCAGCGCCAGGTCCTTGTCGCTCAGCATGCGCAGGTAGCGCAGCATCGCGGTCTCGGAGCGGTGCGCGGAGAAGACCGGGTGCGTCAGGTAGGCGGTCCGCCTGCGGAGGTCGGCCGGGAGGGCGTCGCCGCCGTCCTGGTCCAGCGCCGCGTCGTCGAGGGCCACGCCGAAGGACTCGGCCACCGCGCGCAGGACCGCCGGCGTGGTGGTCTCGTCGCAGGCGACCGCCACCGTGTCGGCGTCGACCAGGCGCAGGTTGATCTTCCGCTGCGCGGCCGCGGCGACCACCTCGGCCGCCCGGCCGGGTACGGGGACGGTCAGGGTGTCGAAGAAGTGCTCGTGCACCGGCACCAGGCCGCCGTCGCGCAGCGCGGTGGCCAGCGCGTGCGCGCTGCGGTGCACGCGGGCGGCGATCGCCGCCAGGCCCTCGGGCCCGTGGTAGACGGCGTAGGCGCCGGCCATGACGGCGAGCAGCACCTGCGCGGTGCAGATGTTGCTGGTCGCCTTCTCGCGGCGGATGTGCTGCTCGCGGGTCTGCAGCGCCAGCCGGTAGGCGACGTCGCCGTCGGCGTCGACCGAGACCCCGACCAGCCGGCCGGGCAGCTGGCGGGCCAGCCCCTCGCGGACCGACAGGTAGCCGGCGTGCGGACCGCCGTAGCCCATGGGGACGCCGAAGCGCTGGGTGGTGCCGCAGGCGACGTCGGCGCCCCACTCCCCCGGGGCCTCCAGCAGCGTGAGGGCCAGCAGGTCGGCGGCGACGACGACGGAGGCACCGGCCTCGTGCGCAGCCGCGGCCAGGGCGCGGTGGTCGCGGACGGCGCCGCTCGCTCCGGGGTAGGACAGCAGCACGCCGAAGGCGCCGGCCTCGGGCAGGTCGGTGGGCCAGCCGGCGGACAGGTCGGCCACGTGCAGGGCGATGCCCAGCGGCTCGGCACGGGTCTCGAGCACCGCCAGCGTCTGGGGCAGCGTGTCGGCGTCGACCACGAACACCGCGTTGGCCTTGGCGCGTCCGGCCCGGCGCACGAGGGTCATCGCCTCGGCGGCGGCGGTGGCCTCGTCGAGCATCGAGGCACCGGCGACGTCGAGCCCGGTGAGGTCGGCGACCATCGTCTGGAAGTTGATCAGCGCCTCGAGCCGGCCCTGGCTGATCTCGGGCTGGTAGGGCGTGTAGGCGGTGTACCAGGCCGGGTTCTCCAGCACGTTGCGCTGGATGACCGTCGGGGTGACGGTGCCGTAGTAGCCCAGGCCGATCATCGAGGTGTGCACGTCGTTCTCGGCGGCCCGCTCGCGCAGCTCGGCCAGCACGGCCGCCTCGTCCGCGGCCGGCGGGAGCGCGAGCGGCGTCCGGTCCCGCACCTTCTCGGGCACGCAGGCGTCGGCCAGCGACTCGAGGCTGGGGTGGCCCACCACCTCGAGCATCGCGGCGGTCTCGTCGCCCCGCGGCCCGATGTGCCGCCCCGCGAAGGACCCGGCGGGGTCCAGTGAGTTCAGCGACGGGAGTGATCCGGTCAGCGGCGGAAGCGCTCCGCCCTCGGTTCCAGCGACGGTCTCAGCGTGGTCTGCCACTGGCGGAACGCTACCAGCGGGATGTCACCCGGAGCGGGGGCCCGGAGGGTCCCCCGAGGGGTGACGGGACGCGACACGAAGACGCTATGACTCTGTCGTCCTGCCGGACGACACCGCGACCACGTGCCGAGCCCAGACAGCTGAGCCGCTACGTCGTGCCTGCGCGGATCCCTCCGGGGCCCACTCGGCACGACAGAACCGAGATGAACTACATCGCCCGGCGGCGGCGGCGCATCGCGAGCTCGTCGTCGGCGGTGGCCAGCGGCGCACCGTCGAGACGCTCGGCCGGGAGCTCGGCCAGCTCACCGGAGAGCTCGCGCAGTGCGCCGGAGACGGCGATGCCGAAGACACCCTGACCGCCGGCCAGCAGGTCGACGACCTCCTCGGCGGAGGTGCACTCGTAGACCGTGGCACCGTCGGAGAACAGCGTGACGTTGGCGAGGTCCTTGATCCCGCGGTTGCGGAGGTGGTCGACGGCCTTGCGGATGTTCTGCAGGGAGACGCCGGTGTCCAGCAGCCGCTTGACGACCTTGAGGACGAGGATGTCGCGGAAGGAGTACAGCCGCTGCGTCCCCGAGCCGGTGGCGCTGCGGACCGACGGGGCGACGAGCCCGGTGCGGGCCCAGTAGTCGAGCTGCCGGTAGGTGATCCCCGCAGCGGCACAGGCGGTCGGGCCGCGGTAACCCACGAGGTCGGTGTCCACCTCGTCGTACGCGGGAGCCCCGACTGCGGCGTCGCTGAAGAGCTGACCCTGGGAGCCCTTGTCCTGGTCGCTCACGTCGGCGTCCTCCTCTGTCCCGGTCCGTTCGCACGGACCGGGTCGACGGCTTGCCACTCCTGCGCGCCGGGCTGGTTCGCCGCCCGGTGACCTCAGGTGTCACACCGTTGTTGTTCGCCGACCGTAAGCCGGGCCCGGGGGCCGGTCAACTGAGCGGGGCGGCGTGTCGCCTCGCTCATCATTTCGAGTGGAGCGCCGCGCGGCGCTGCCGATGGTCTCGGGATGGCCGCGTTCAGGCGGGGCCGCCGGACCCTCCGCCCGATCCCGAGCCGGCGCCGAAGTCCTCCGGCGAGATCTGGTCGAGGAACTCGCGGAACTTCTCGACCTCGTCCTCCTGCTCGTCGGGGATCTCGATGCCCACCTCGTCGAGCAGCTCCTCGGAGCCGAAGATCGGTGCCCCGGTCCGCACGGCCAGGGCCACGGCGTCCGAGGGCCGGGCGCTGACCACCCGCTCCTCGCCGAGGACGAGTTCGGCGATGTAGATGCCGTCGCGCATCTCGGTGATGTGCACGGCCTCGAGCTCGGCGCCCAGGGCGGTGATGACCTCGCGGAGCAGGTCGTGGGTCATGGGCCGCGCCGGGCGGACGCCCTGCTGCTCGAACGCGATGGCCGCGGCCTCGACCGCGCCGATCCAGATCGGCAGGTAGCGCTCCCCCTGCGTCTCCTTGAGCAGCAAAATCGGCTGGTTGCCGGGCAGCTCGACGCGGACGCCGACGACTCGAAGCTCCTGCACGGTACGGCTCCCTCGGCTGCGTGCCCGGACGGACCGACGTCGGCCGGTTGCGGGCGGTGTGGTGGCGGAAACGGTTCGGCGGTCGGGGACAGCGACGCCGTCCACGGTACGCCGGAGTCAGGGGCGCAGGAGATCCCGGAGGCGTGCCTCCAGCAGGGCGGTGTGCAGCTGCGCGGACAACCCGGCCAGCTCGCGCAGTTTCTCGGTGGCCCGCGTCCGGGCCTCCTCGGACCGCGCGCGCAGGACCGGCGCGACGAGCTGCTCCACCAGGCCGGCCTCGCGCTCCACGCCGCTCTTGTAGACCCGCAGGTGCCGCGGCTCGATGCCGTGGCGGGCCAGGCCGGCGGCCGCCCGGGCGATCGCGAGGTCGCCCACCGGGTGCCGGCCGTCGGCGTCGGTCGCCAGGAGGCCGAACTGCACGCAGTCGGCGAGCTGCTCGGGCTCCAGCCCGGCCGCGCGCGCGAACTGGTCCGGGGTCAGGGGCGCCGCCTCGCCGCTCCCGTCGCCCGGTGCGGGCGGGGGCACGGTCGCCGGCGCGGCCGTACCCGGGATCGGCTCTCCGCGGTCCAGCGCCTCCAGGTGGTCCTTGATGACCCGCAGCGGCAGGTAGTGGTCGCGCTGAGCGCTCAGCACGTAGCGCAGCCGGCTGACGTCGGCCCGGGAGAACTTCCGGTACCCCGACGGCGTGCGCTGCGGGTGCACCAGGTCCTCGGACTCGAGGTAACGGATCTTGCTGATCGTCACGTCGGGGAAGTCGTCGCGCAGCACCGCGAGCACCTCGCCGATGGTGAGGCGCGGCGTGTGCTGGTCGCCGGCGTCCCCGGGCGCGTTCTCGCGCTCGGGCACTGCCGTCATGTCCTAGCGAGCAGCCGGCTCGCCGGTCCGCGGACCGGTCAGGTAGACGAGGCGGAACTTGCCGATCTGCACCTCGTCGCCGCCGGCCAGGTTGGCGACGTCGACCGGCTCCCGGTTGACGTAGGTGCCGTTCAGGCTGCCGACGTCGTGCACCGAGAAGCCACCACCCTCGCGGTGGAACTCCACGTGCCGGCGGCTGACGGTGACGTCGTCGAGGAAGATGTCGCTGTCGGGGTGGCGCCCGGCGGTCGTGACGTCCTGGTCGAGCAGGAACCGGCTGCCCGCGTTCGGGCCCCGCTTCACCACGAGCAGCGCGGACCCTGCGGGCAGGGACTCGACGGCGCCGGCGTGCGCGTCGGCGGGCGACTCGGTCGTCTCCGGCTGCTCACCGGAGTCCTCTCCCCCGACCTTGGGGATCACGCTGGTCGACTCGCCGATCCGCTCCGGGGGGAGCGCCGAGCCGCACTGCGCGCAGAAGCGACTGCCCTCGGGGTTCTCGTGTCCACATCGAGTGCAGTGCACGTTGCGTCTCCTCCGGTACGAGGGGCGTCGCCGCGGGCCTTGACAGGCCGCGGGCGGCCGGCGGTCGACGGGCCGGCTGGCCCGCCGTGTGTCGGCCACCGCGGATGCGGCGGGCCGTGGTCATGGAACCAGCGGTCGACCCGAGGGTCAACCGCACGTGCGGGGTCGGGGTGGGGAGCTGCGTTGCTGGTCACCCGCGTCTCCGTGCCCCGTCGCGATCATAGTGATCGGCAGGCGTTCCGGCCCCGCAGGCGGGGCCGTCAGGACCCGTCGACGAGGGCCTGGTAGGCCTCGGCGTCCAGCAGCGCACCGATGGGGTCGCCCCCTTCGCCGGGCACGCTGATGTCCACCAGCCAGCCCGAGCCGTACGGATCGGCGTTGACCGTCTCCGGGGCATCGGTCAGCGCCTCGTTGACCGCGGCCACGACGCCCGCGACGGGCGCGTAGACGTCGGAGACCGACTTGGTGGACTCCACCTCGCCGATCGGCGTCCCCGGGGTCACCTCGTCGCCCACGGCGGGTAGCTGCACGAAGACGATGTCCCCCAGGGCGTCCTGGGCGTGGTCGGTGATGCCGACGCGGACGACCGTCGACGTGCCGTCGGTGCCCTGCACCAGCGCCCACTCGTGCTGGTCGGTGTAACGGCGGTCGTCCGGAGTGGCCATGCGGGGATCTTCTCCCAGGGGTGCGGCGGGGCGGCGCCCGGGGGCGGCCGGCTGGTCAGTCGTCGACCGGATCAGCGTATTGAGCCTCCGGGAGCGGCCGCAACGCGTCGACGACGAGTTCGGGCACCTGCTCGACCGTGACCGACCCCCCACGGCTCCCGATGTTCTGCACCACTCCCCCGGGGATGTTCAGCGCCGTCTCCATGTCCTGCGGAGAGCCGAGCACGAGCACCTCGTAGGGAGCGGTGATCGGCCGGCCGTCGATCATCAGCGCGCCCGAGGTGCCGGTGACCGCGGTGCTCAGGCCCACGCGGACGCCGTCGATCTGCATCGTCTCCGCCCCGGCGCCGCGGAGCTCCTGGATCACGTCGACCAGGTCGGTGACCCGCAGCGCGTCGTCCGGGTCCCGGAGCGTCATGCGCAGCCCCGGACCCAGCGCGGGATCGGTGCCGTTGAGCACGCCGAGGGACGCCGCCCGGTTGCGCGCCTCCTCGAGCGCCGAGGCGGTCTCGCTGTCGGAGCTGGTGAGCTGCCGCAGCGCCCGGCGCTCGTCCGCGATCAGCTCCCGGAGGCGGACGCCCCGGGAGCTGACCTCGTCGACGATGCGCACGAGGTCCTCCTCCCGGGCGCCGGCGAGCAGCTGCTCGTCGTCGGAGTTGCGCACCTGCACGGTGAAGGCGAAGCCGAGGAGCAGCGTGAGGACGCCGATCAGGGCGGCGGCCCGCAGGTCGCGGCGACGGCCGGGGCCCGGCTCCTCGGGCGCGGACGACCCCGGGGCCGACGACTCCGGCGCGGACGACTCCGGCGCGGACGACCCCGGCGCGGACGACCCCGGCGCGGACGACCCCGGCGCGGACGACTCCGAGGCGGACGACTCCGGCCCGGACGACTCCGGCCCGGACGACTCCGGCCCGGACGACTCCGAGGCGGACGACTCCGGCGACGACGGGGTGCCGGGTGTCGGGTCGGTGGTCATGCCCGGAAGACGTGCCGCCGGATCGCCGCGGCGTTGCCGAAGATCCGGATGCCGAGCACGACCACGACGGCGGTGGACAGCTGGGCGCCCACGCCGAGCTGGTCCCCGAGGAACACGATGAGCGCCGCCACGACGACGTTGGAGACGAAGGAGATGACGAAGACCTTGGCGTCGAAGATGCCGTCGAGCCGCGCGCGGAGACCGCCGAAGACCGCGTCCAGCGCCGCCACGACCGCGATCGGGAGGTAGGGCTGCAGCCACAGCGGCACGGTGGGGTCGACCAGCAGGCCGAGCAGGACGCCGGCCACCAGGCCGAGGATCGGGATCACGGGTCAGTCTCCGGTCACGGGGTCGGTCGGCGGGGTGCGGGGCTCGTCGGGCACCGGCCGCGCCCAGCGCAGTTCCGGGGTGCTGGCGGCAGGCAGGCGCAGGTCGTCCTTGCGCCCGAAGTCGAAGCCGAGCCCGAAGGACTCCTCGACGAGGGCGAGCGCAGCCACGTCGGGGCTGGCGAGGAACCCGCTGCGGAGGGTCTCGGGGTCGCCGATCGCACTGATCTCGTAGGGGTTGGTCACCGGGCGGAAGTCGACGAGCACCGCCTCGCCGGCGAACCTGATGGCGCTGGTGGGGCCCAGCCGCTGGCCGTTGATGCTGATCGCCTCGGCTCCGGCCGCCCAGAGGGCGTTGACCACCAGCTGGAGGTCGCCGTCGCGGACCCGGCCCCGGACGTCGGCCTCGGTGACCCCACCGACGGGGTCGTCGTCGGCGTCGGACCCAGCGTTGGCGAGGGTGACCAGCAGGCCCGGACCGCTGACGGGGACCGCCGCGGCGCCGACCTCGGCGCGGGCGAGCTCGTCGAGCGCGCGCTGGCCCGTCGCGGAGGACGCGAGCAGCTCGTCGCGGGCCCGGCTCACCTCCGCCCGCAGCTGCTCCAGCTCGGTGGCGAGCTCGTCACTGGCGTCGGACTCGGCACGGATGTCGTCGACGAGAGTGGCGCGGATCTCCTGCCGGCCCTGCACCCGGGCGGCGGCCTGGTCGTACGTGACCGCGGCGAGGACGCCGGCCACCACCATGGTCAGTGCCACCACCGCCGCTCCGCGCCATCGGGGCGCGGTGGTGGCCGGGCCGGCGGCCGCCCGGGCCTCCGCGGCCTGGGCGTAGGAGGGGTCCAGGGTCTCGGCGAGCACGTCGTCGAGCAGCGAGGCACCCAGGGAGCGCTGGCCACCGCCCGGCGGGTGCGCGGTCACGACACCGCGCCCGTGGGAGCGGCCCGCTCGGCGCGCACGATCCCGACGACCTGCACGACGTAGAAGACGCCGGCCAGCAGGTAGAGGGCGGTGCCCCAGATGGCGAACGCCCAGGCGAAGGGGGCGATGGCCGTGGCCAGCCAGCCGCTGCCGTCGGCGAGCAGCAGCCCGGGGAAGGCGTAGAGGAGCAGGAAGGTCGCGGCCTTGCCGAGGTAGTGCACCTGCAGCGGCGGATAGCCGTACCGGCGCAGCACGAGCAACCCGACGCCGAGGACGAGCTCGCGGCCCAGCAGGAGCGCGACCATCCAGACCGGCGCGATGTCGCGCAGCGCGAGGGCGACCAGCGTGCAGACGATGTAGAGCCGGTCGGCCGCCGGGTCCAGGAGGGCGCCGAGGCGGCTGCCCTGGTCCAGCCAGCGGGCAAGCTTGCCGTCGGCCCAGTCGGTGATGCCCGAGATCATCAGGACGATCACCGCCCAGCCGTCGGCCTCCGGCCCCAGCAGCAGCCAGAGGAACAGCGGCACGCCCAGCAGGCGCAGGACCGACAGCGCGTTGGGCAGCGTCCACACCCGGTCGGGCAGTTCGTCCCGCCCGACGGGGACGGCGCCGTGCGACGTCGTCGACTCGGCCGATGGCCCGTTCGACGACGTCACGATCCCTCCAGCCCGCTGATCACCCTGCGCAGAGGCTAGTAGAAGGACCCCGTGCCCCCCGCCACTCGCCTGCTCGCGGCGGGTCCCCGCACGGGGCCTCGCCTCAGGCGGGGACCGACAGCGACGCGGGAGCGGGCTCGTGGCCCAGGGGACGCCGGTCGAAGGAGCCGGTGCCGTGGCTGATCGAGCGCAGCGCCCCGGGATACCCGAGCAGCTCCACCTCGGGGATCTCCGCGCGGACGGTCGCCCGGCCCGCGGCGGGATCGGTGTCGCTCCCGGTGACCCGCGCCCGTCGGGCGGACAGGTCGCTCATCACCGCGCCGACGTACTCCCCCGGGACCTCCACCGCCACCTCGCACCACGGCTCCAGCACCCGCGTCCCGGCCGCCGCCGCGAGCTCGCGGAGGGCGAGCGCGCCGGCTGCCTGGAACGCCGCGTCCGAGGAGTCCACGGAGTGCGCCTTGCCGTCGACCAGGGTGACCCGGACGTCCACGACGGAGCGGTCCGCGCCCAGGCCGCGCTCGGCCTGCGCCCGGATGCCCTTCTCCACGCTCCCGTGGAACTGGCTGGGCACCGTCCCGCCGACGATGCGCTGCTCGAAGACGATCCCGCTGCCCGGCGGCCCCGGTTCCCCCTCGACGACGACCACGGCGTACTGCCCGTGCCCGCCGGACTGCTTGACGTGCCGCGCCGTCACCCGCGCCGGCCCGGCCAGCGTCTCCACCAGGGGCACCCGGACCGGGACGGTGGTGACGGAGACGCCGTGCCGGCTGCGCAGCCGCTCCAGCAGCACCTCGGCGTGCGCGTCACCGACGCACCACAGCAGCAGCTGCCCCGTCTCCGGCCGGCGTTCCAGGCGGACCGTGGGGTCCTCGGCGACCAGCCGCCCCAGCGCGGTGGCCAGGCGGTCCTCGTCGCCGCGCGAGGCGGCCTCCACGGCCACCGGCAGCTGCGGCGTCGGCAGGTCCCAGGGCGGGACGAGCAGCGGGTCCTCCGGGGAGGACAGCGTGTCCCCGGTCTCGGCGCTGGTGAGCCGGGCGATCGCACACACGTCGCCGGCGGGGCAGGCGGGGACGAGCCGCAGCAGCGATCCCAGGGGCGAGCTGACCGCGCCGATGCGCTCGTCGACGTCGTGGTCGGGGTGCCCGCGATCGGCCATGCCGTGCCCGGAGACGTGGACCGCGATGTCCGGGCGCAACGTGCCGGAGAAGACGCGCACCAGCGACACCCGGCCCACGTACGGATCGGTCGTCGTCTTCACCACCTCGGCGACCAGCGGTCCGTCCGGATCGCAGGACACCGCCGGTGCCGCTGCGCCGTCCGGCCGGGTGACCGGCGGGCAGCCGTGCTCGCCCGGGCACGGGAAGCCGGAGACGACGAGCTCGAGGAGAGCGGCGACGCCGATCCCGGCCGGCGGCGCCGCGCACAGCACCGGGTGGAAGTGGGCCCTGGCGACGGCGGTCTCGAGATCGGCGATCAGATCGGACTGCACGAGCTGGTCACCGGCGAGGTAGCGCTCCATGAGCACCTCGTCCTCGCTCTCGCCGATGATGCCCTCGATCAGCTCGGCACGGAGGCGGCCGGCCCCCTGCCGGCCGGCCGGTCCGCTCGCCGCGTCGGGATCGAGCAGGGAGACGAGGTCGCGCACCGAGCCGTCGGGGGCCCGGTCGACCAGGTGCACGGGGAAGACGCCCTCTCCCAGCAGCGTCTGGCACAACCGCACCGCCTCGTCCACGTCGGCCTGCGGCCGGTCGATCTGGGTGAGCACCACCGCGCGCGGCATGTCGACGGCCGCGCACTCCTGCCACAGCGCCACCGTGGTGGCGTCCACCCCGTTGACGGCGGAGACGACGAACAAAGCGGCGTCCGCCGCCCGGAGCCCGGCGCGCAGCTCGCCCACGAAGTCAGGTGCCCCCGGGGTGTCGAGGAGGGTGATCCGGTGCCCGGCGTGCTCGACGGTCGCGACGCCCAGCGACACGGACCGCCGCTGCCGGATCTCGACGTCCTCGGTGTCCAGGCACGTCGTGCCGTCCTCCACCCGGCCGGCCCGGGGCAGCGCCCCCGTGGCCACCAGCAGCGCCTCGGCCAGCGTCGTCTTGCCCGCGCCGGTGTGCCCCACGAGCGCGACGTTGCGCACCCGTTCGGCCGCCCGTGGCGCGGGCGCCGCTGCGATCTCCTTCGCCATCGGCCCGGCTCAGCTCTGCGCGCCGGCGGAGCGCGACACGGACGCCGTGCCGGCCGAGGACGGTGGGCGACGGTCGGCGATCCGGTCTCCGGCGAGCACTTCCACGGCAGCCTCCTGGCGACGGGACTGTGGTCTGGCTCACAGCCTGCCCCGCCGTGGTTCGTGGATCAAGGGAGACCGGAGCGGCGGCCGCACCTCTGGCCGTGTCCGCCCGGTTCCCGGCGCACCCGCCACTATCGTTCGCGCTGCACCTGTGACCCATGACGTCTGGATTTCCGTGATGACCACCAGCCGGATTGGGCAGCTCCCCCCGGTGCCGCCGCCCCTGGAGCGAGCGGCACCCGCACGGCCCTCGCGGACCGGGAGCCGGCGCAGGGGCGTGGTCGTCACCGTCGCGCTCCTGCTGCTCGCGGGCCTGCCGGCCCTGGGCGGTCTGGCCGGCCTGTGGCAGGGCCGTGGGGATCCCTACCTGCCGATCGGCGATCACGCGCTCATGGCCCTGGTCGTCGATGCCGTGGGCGAGCACGAGGTGCTCCTCGGGGCCTACTCGCGCTTCGACTGGTACCACCCCGGGCCGATGGCGGCCTACCTCCTCGCGGTTCCGTACAACCTGCTGGGCGAGGCCCTCCAGGGCCTGTCGGCGGGAGCGCTGGTCATCAACGGGGTCAGCGTGGCCGTGGCGGTGTGGCTGGTCCGCCGGCGCGCAGGTCTGGTGCCGGCCGTCTGGACGCTGCTGGTGATCACGCTGAGCGTGCAGATCATGGGCGAGGGCTTCCTCCGGGATCCCTGGAACCCCTATCTCCCGGTCCTGCCCTTCCTGGCCGGGGTGCTGCTGTGCTGGACCGCGCTCCGCGGGGACGCATGGGCGCTGCCGCTCGCCGTCGTCCCGCTCTCGCTCGCGGCGCAGAGCCACGTCGGATTCCTCCCGGCGGTGGGGGCCGTGGGCGCGCTGCTGGTCGCGGGGCTGCTGCTCCGGGCGGTGCGGCGGCGGGTTGCGGCGGACGCTCCCCGTGGATCCGGGCAGGCGGTGCGGCAGTCCCGTCGATGGCTGGTCGCGGGCATCGTCGCGGTGGCCGTCGGCGCCCTGCTCTGGACACCGACCGTCGTCCAGCAGCTCACCGGGACGCCCGGCAACGCCGGGGTGCTCTACGACCACCTGCTGCGGAGCTCGCCCGAGCAGACCGCGGGCGTGTCCGTCGGTCTGCGCGCCGTTGCGGACGAGTTCGGCAAGGTGCCTGCGCACCTCGTGGGGGCGGGCCTCACCGGAGCCCCCCTCCTGCCCGCTCGGTGGCCCGCACCGGCGATCGCGGTCGGCCTCGCCCTGTTCGCCGTGGCGCTGGGCGTGGCCGCCGCTCGGCGGCGCGGGGACGTGCTGTGGCTGGGCGGGCTCACGCTGGCCGTCGCCGCGGCCGGGGTCGTGGCGGTCGCCCGGATCGAGGGTCTCGCCTTCACCTACCTCGTGCAGTGGACCGTCGTCATCGGCATCCTGGCCTGGACGACGGTCGGGCTCAGCCTGCTCCCGGAGCTCGAGGGCGGGCTGCGGCGGGTGCTCGGTGGCCGGTTCCCGGCACTGCCACCCGGAACCGTGCTGGGGGTCCCGCTGGCGGCGCTGACCGTGGTGGCGGTGGGGGTGGCCGCGGTCGGCACGGCCCGGGCGGACGCCCCGACGACCGATTCCACCGGCGAGGTCGCCGCGCTCGCGGATGCGGTGGTCGCCGACCTCGACCGGCGGGGACCGGGGCCGGGCGAGGACCCGCCCGTCGTCCGCATCGACTTCGCCCCGACCACCACGCCGGTCATCGTCGGCACGATCCACCCGGGCGCAGGGGTGGCGCTCGCGCTGCACCGCGCGGAGGTCGACGTCCAGGTGCTCGACGTCTGGCGCATCCCCTTCGGGTCGCGTTTCACCGACCGGGCGGACGACGCCGGCTACGTGGCCACCGTGGCGTTCGCGGACGGGACCTCGCCGCCTCCGGAGCCCTGGCAGGAGGTGCTCGCCGTGCGTGGCGGTTACCAGGTCTACGGCGGGGTGCCACCGACCCGGTGAGCCCGAGGCCCCGGTGGCGAGGTCCTCGCCCCGCGGTCGCTCCTCCACCGGCCGGGTCTGCCGCGGCGGCTACCCTGCCTGCGGTTCCGCGCCCTACGACGTCTGGACAGCCCGAGTGACCACCAGCCGCACCGGCGAACCGCCCACGGCCACCGCGACGGTCCCCCAGGCGGCGCCCGGCGACGAGGGAGCCCCGACCTCCCGCACCGCCCGCCGGGGGCTGGGCGTGGCCCTGGGACTGCTGGCCGCGCTGCCGGCGATCCTGGGCCTGGTGGCGCTCGCGCTCGACCGGGACGAGCCCTACTTCTCCTTCGGCGACCAGGCCATCCTGGCGCTGTCGGTGGACGCCGTCGGTGAGCACGACGTGCTGCTCGGCGCGTACTCGCGCTTCGGCTGGTACCACCCCGGGCCGATGGCCACCTACCTGCTGGCCGGCGTCTACCGGTTGCTGGGCGGCGCGACCCAGGCCATGGCCGTCGGGACGCTGATCATCGGGGGGCTCGCCTCGGCGCTCGCGGTGTGGCTGGTGTACCGCCGCGCGGGCGCGCTGCCCGCCCTGTGGACCGTGCTCGTCCTGGCGCTGAGCGTGCGCATGCTCGGCGCGGGCTTCCTCTACGACTCGTGGAACCCCCTCCTGCCGGTGCTGCCGTTGCTGGCCGGGGTGCTCCTGTGCTGGACGGCGATCCTCGGGCACTCCTGGGCGCTACCGGTGGCGGTGGTGCCGATGTCCCTGGCCCTCCAGGCACACATCGGCTACCTGCCCGTGGTGGGCGCGGTCGGCGCGGTGCTGGCACTGGGGCTGCTGCTCCGCGCCGTCCGACGGCTGCGGCAGAGGAACGCCCCGGCGCCGGACGGGCCCGGCCGGCCGCGCGGGGCCCTGCGCTGGCTGGTCGCGGTCGTCGCCGCCCTCGCCCTGGCCGCTCTGCTCTGGACGCCGCCCCTCGTCCAGCAGGTGACCGGGTCGCCGGGCAACCTCGGCGAACTGACCGAGTACCTGCTCGAGGGCTCACCCGAGGATCCCGCCGGGCTCGGCGCCGGTCTCCGCGGCGTCGCCGACGAGTTCGGGAAGATCCCGGCCTACCTGGTGGGCGCCGGGTCCCCCACCGAGCCGTTGCTGCCGGAGTCGTGGCCGCCGGTGGCCATCGCGGTCGGCCTGGCGCTGTTCGTGCTCGCGCTGGCCAACGGCGTCCGCCGCAGGCAGGAGGACGTCGTCTGGCTGGGCGTGCTGACCCTCGCCGTCGCCGCCGCCGGAGTGGCCGCGATCGCCCGCATCGACGGCTCTCCCTATCCCTATCTCACGCGGTGGACCGTCGTCGTCGGCATCCTGGCCTGGACGACGGTCGGGGCGAGCCTTGTGCCCGAACTGCGAGCGGTGGTCCAGCGGTGGGCCGGCCCACGCCGCGGCGCCGCCCTGCTGGCGGTCCCGCTCGCGGCCCTGGCGACGGCCGCCGTGCTCGTCACCGGCCTCGGCACGGCCCGGGCGACTCCCCCGATGACCGACGTGACCGGGCAGATCGGCCGCCTCGAGGAGGCGGTCCTGGCAGACCTCGACCAGCGGGGCCTGCGCTCCGGCGCGGACGAGCCGGTGGTCCGGGTCGACTTCCCCGGCACCACCCGTCCCGACGACCTGGTGGGGACCTTCTGGCCGGGCACGGGCCTGGTGCTGGAGCTGCTCCGCGACGACGTGGACGTACAGGTGTCCCCGTTCTGGCGCATGCCGTTCGGGGACCGCTACACGGATCGGGCCGACGACGCCGGCTACGTCGTCACGCTCGCCTACTCCGACGGGACCTCGCCGCCGCCGGAGCCGTGGCAGCAGATCCTGCTCGTCGACGGCGAGCTGCAGGTCTACGGCGGGGTTCCTCCCACCGGCTGACCGCGTCGCGCGGATCGCCCGGCCGCCGCCGGTCAGGCGCGGGCCGAGGGCGCCGGCCGGGCGTCGGCACGGCGCCGCAGGTCGCGCACGCCGCGGCGGTGCACGAGCCAGCCCACGGCGATGAGCGCGACGCCGGAGAGCAGGAAGCCGATGTCCCAGCTCAGCGGGGCGCCCAGGTCGTCGCGCACGTGGTGGACGCCGAGGATCTGGTGGTCGATCAGCCCCTCGACGAGGTTGAACAACCCCCAGCCGGCGACGACGAGGCCGAGGTGGAAGCTCCAGCTGGGCGCGATCCGCCCCTGGCGCCAGGCGACCAGCGCCGTCACCATGCCGGCGACCGCCGCCACCCAGGTGCCGAGGTGGAAGAACCCGTCGGCGACCGTGTTGGCCTCCAGACCGGCGAGCGTGCCGGGGTCGTGGTCCTCCACCGAGCTCACCATGTGGTGCCACTGGAGGATCTGGTGCAGCACGATGCCGTCGACGAAGCCGCCGAAGCCGATGCCGTAGAGCAGCCCGGAGGCCCGCGAGGGCAACCGCTCCCCCGCCGTCGTGGTCGCTGTCGCCATGCCCGGGCGCTACCCCGGCGCCGGCCCGCGCACCCGCCATCCGGTGAGGGCGCCTCCGGCCGGTCAGGGCCACCGCTCCCCCGCCGTCCGCCCGCGCGACGCGCCCCGCATGCTGGAGCACATGAGCAGCAGCGACCACGCCGCCGGCCGGAACCAGAGCACGGGCACGGCGCACGCCGTGCTCGCCGCCACCGCGGATCTGCCCGCGCCCTGGGCCGCGGTCTGCGGGGCGTCGGTCGACGTCGTCCAGGGGAAGTGGAACGGCCCGCGCGGACTGGGCGCGGCCGACCCCTGCTCCGAGTGCCGCCGCCTCACCGGGTCCTGAGGGCCACCCCGCCCCTTGTTGCGGGGCTTGTCGTTCGACGCCTTCGGCGGATGGTTGTTGGGGATAACGGTCGTAGCCGGCTCGCGACATCGACGATCCGGTCGGCACCCGGGGTGGATGGCGACCGGATCGGCGAGGTCGTGCCGGGTCAGCTCTCGACGAAGCGGGTGAGCCGCTCGACGGCCTCCACGAACTCCTCGACCATCTCGTGCACCACCCGCCGGGTGGGCCGGACCGAGCTCATGCTCGCGCTCCCGACGATCTGCCCGACGAAGTAGGTGGCCAGGTCGTTGGCCGGCGTGCCGGGTGTGCCCGCGACCCGGTTGATGCGGGCCTGCGCCTCCCCCACGAGCATCGGCTGCAGCGGCATCGGCAGCGTCCCGGGACCGTCGGCCGACTCCCACTCCTCGGTCCACGGGCTGCGCAGCATGCGGGCCGGCTTGCCGGTGATCGACCTCGAGCGGACGGTGTCGCTCAGGCCGGCGCGGAGGAACTTCTCCTTGACCGCCGGGTTGGTCTCGGCCTCCTCGGTGGTCAGCCACACCGAGCCGCACCACGCGCCGTCGGCGCCCAGGGCCATCCCCGCGGCCAGCTGGCGGCCGCGGCCGATGCCCCCGGCGGCGAGGACCGGCAGCGGGCCCACGGCGTCGACCACCTCGGGCACGAGCACCATGGTGGCGATCTGGCCGGTGTGCCCACCGGCCTCGGTGCCCTGGGCGACGACCAGGTCCGCGCCGGCGGCCTTGTGTCGGACGGCGTGCTCCACCGATCCGGCCAGCGCCGCGACCGGGATGCCGGCGCCGTGCGCCCGCTCGATGAAGTGCGGCGGCGGCGGGCCCAGCGCGGAGGCCACCAGCTTGGTCTCGTGGGCGAAGAGGACGTCGAGCAGGGGCGCCATGCTCTTGGGGTCCACCCGCATGCCGCCGACGCCGGAGCTGCGGCCCCCCGTCGGCGTGTCGGCGGGCAGCGGCGGGATGCCGTACCGGTCCAGCAGTCCGTCGAGCCACTGCCGGTGCCCGGCAGGCAGCAGGTCGCCGAGGGCCGCCCGGTCCAGGCCGCCGGACTCCGAGCCGGCGAACTTCTCGGGCACGAGCAGGTCGACGCCGTAGGGCCGGCCCTTCACCTCCCCCTCGATCCAGGTGAGGTCGATGTCGAGCTGCTCCGGGGTGTGCGCCACGGCCCCCAGGACGCCGAGCCCGCCGGCGTTGGTGACCGCGGCGACGACGTCGCGGCAGTGGCTGAAGGCGAAGATCGGGACGTCGATGCCGACGAGGTCGGTGGCGGCAGTGCGCACGGGAGTGCCTCTCTGGTGGGTCTCGGGGTGGCTTTCGGGGTGGGCTGGAGGTGCGTCGTCGAGGGCGGTCGAGGGTGGGGCGGGTCCGTCAGCGGTTCCGCGAAGCAGGCCCGGTGGTCGCTGGGGTGGGCGTGGCCCACTGCGCGTCGGGCAGCTCACCGAGGACGGCGTCGAGCGCCTCGTGCTCGGCGACGAGGTCGGCGGCGACCGCGGAGACGTCGCTCATCGCAGCAGTCCCTTCAGGATGATCTCGACCGCTTCGTCGGCGGCCTGCGGGGGCGAGCTGCGCAGCGTGCGCGCGACCTCGGGGTCGGCGAAGCTCCGGCCGAGTCCGGCGAGCACCCGGGCGACCGCGGCGGTGTCGACGTCGGCGATGTCGCCGCGGCCGACCGCGGTGTCCAGGAGGATGCGGGTGACGTCGATCAGGTACTGGTTGTGGCTGTCGACGAGCGCCTTCACCGCCGGGACGGTGCCGATGTCGCGGGACCAGGCGTCGGTCGCGCGGCTCACCGCGACGTGCGCTGCCCGCAGGTAGGCCCGGATCGCGTCCAGCGGGGGCATCTCGTCGGCGATGATCCGCTGGGCGTTGCCGCCGATCCGCCACAGCTGCCGGTCGACGACCATCAGCACGAGCTCGTCCCGGCTGGGCGCCAGTGCGTACAGCGTGCGCAGCGAGCAGCCCGCCCGCGCCGCGATCTCGGCCATGGTGAGCTCGGCGAAGCCGTCGCGGAACATGGCGTCGAGCTGCCGGAGCACCTCGCGCTGCCGCTCGGTGAGCTGCTCCTCGCGCTCCCGGCCCAGCACCGGGCGGGGGCGCTCGACCGTCGCCAGGTTGCTCATGCGCCGTCCTCCAGGAGGGCCACCGGGACGTCGGCGTACCGGGCGCGCAGCCGCTCCCCCAGGCTCTCGGTCTGCCCGGCCTGGCGCGTCGAGGCGGCCACGCCCTCACCGAGCAGCCCGTGCACGACGACGTCGAGCGAGCGCGGCGCCGGCAGCCGGTGGCGCTCGACCCGCAGCGGCGCGGTCTCGGGCAGCAGGTCGGCGAGCCGCTCGGGGGTCAGGACCCCGTCGAGCCAGGCGGGGCCGCCGATCTCGCGGCGCTGCGGCGAGGTCACGGTGCCCACCGACACCTCGCCGCCTGCGCCGTCGTGCTCGCCGATGACGCTCGTGCCATGCGCGGAACCTAGGACGGTAATCAAGCCACGTCAACGTTACCGGCGTGGCGCGGCTCCGTGGCCCGACCCGCCGAAGGAGGGCCTCCTGCGCCCGCACGGCGGCCACCGTCCCGCGGTCGGCCCACCCGGGCGAGCCGACGTGCAGCCGCGCCGGTCCCACCGTGCCGCCGCGCCGTCCGCGCGGTACCGTCGGTGATAGTTGAGCGCGCAACGACCTGCCCGCTCAGCACCCCGACCTCGCACCACCGAGCCACCCAGGAGCGACCATGACCAAGATCGCCGTCGTCTACTACTCGTCCACCGGCAACACCCACCAGCTGGCCCAGGCGCTCGCCCAGGGCGCCGAGGAGGCCGGCGCCGAGGTCCGCCTCCGCCGGGCCGCCGAGACGGCCCCGGCTGCCGCCATCGACAGCAGCCCGGCCTGGCGGGCGCACCTCGACGCCGTCGCCGACATCCCGCTCGCCGAGCCGGGCGACCTGGAATGGGCCGACGGCTACGCCTTCGGCACCCCCACCCGCTTCGGCACGCCGTCGGCCCAGCTCAAGTCCTTCATCGACACGCTCGGCCCCCTGTGGGCCACCGGCAAGCTGGCCAACCGGGGCGCGACCGCCTTCACGAGCGCGCAGAACACCCACGGTGGCAACGAGTCGACGATCCTCACGCTGTTCAACATCTTCTCGCACTTCGGTGCCGTCATCGTCCCGCCCGGCTACACCGACCCGCTGCTGTTCGCCGCCGGCGGCAACCCCTACGGCGCCGCGGTGGCCTCGGGTGGCGAGGCCGGCGCCGCCTCGGACGAGGTCCTCACCGCCGCCCGGTACCAGGGCCGCCGGCTCGCCGAGATCAGCGCCAAGCTCGTCGCCTGACGGCCCGCGACGTCGTCCGGGGCGGCCCCGCCGGGCCGCCCCGGAGACGGTGGGCACCGCTCACGTCGGATCCGCGGTGTCGGCGCGGACCGCGACCGGGGCGACGTCGTCGAGGGCACCCCGGACCGGGGTGTCAGCGCTGCACCTCGACCTCGATGATCGGGTAGCCGGAGGCGCCGTCCGGCGCGACCCGGGTCCGCTCGTCGGTCTGCACCTCCCCTGCGCCGTCGGTCGCCCGCGCGGCGATCACGTGCCGGCCGGGAGTGGCCTCCCAGGGCAGGAACCACTGCCGCCAGCAGTCGACGTCCAGCGGCTCGGCCAGCTCCGCCTTCCGCCACGGCCCGTCGTCGATCCGCACCTGGACGCCCTCGATGCCACGCGTGGGTGCCCAGGCCACCCCGGCGACGACCGCCCGTCCGGCGGGCACGGACCGTCCCGACCGCGGGACGTCGATCCGGGCCTGGGTCTTGATCGGGCCCTCCTTGGCCCAGCCGCGCGGGATCCAGTACCCGTCGACGTCCCAGTCGGTGAGCTCGATGGCCGAGAGCCACTTGGTGGCCGAGACGTAGCCGTACAGCCCCGGCACGACCAGCCGCGCGGGGAACCCGTGCTCGGCCGGCAGCGGCTCGCCGTTCATGGCGACCGCCACCATGGCCTCCTCCACGTCCAGGGCGGTGAGCACCGGGAACCCGGCCGTGAAGCCGTCGACCGACCGGCCCACGAGCTGGGTGGCGCCCTCCTGCAGCCCGGCCCGGTCGAGCAGGGCCCGGAGCGGCACGCCCTGCCAGCGGGCGTTGCCGACGAGGTCGCCGCCGACCTCGTTGGAGACGCAGGCCAGCGTGACGTCGGCCTCGATCTGCGGCAGCTCCATCAGCTCGGCGTAGGTCAGGGTGAACGGCTCGTCGACCATGCCTTGCACCTCGAGCTGCCACTCGTCCGGGTCGACGATCGGCACCCGGAGGGCGGTGTCGATCCGGTAGAACTCCTCGTTCGGGGTGAACAGCGGGGTCAGGCCCGGGATCTCGAGATCCGCGCCGGCCGGGACGGGGCCGGCCTGCCGTACCGGCCGGGGCAGGCGGATGGCCGCGCGCAGCTCGGTCAGCCGCTCACGCCCGGAGAGCAGGTAGCCCCCGACCCCGGCCAGGACGGCGAGCGCCGTCGTCCCGCCGGCCAGGGACAGGAACCGCCGCCGGTCGACCGGCGGCCGCCCGGCCGCGACGGACGTGCTGCCCGCCGGCGCCCCGGCCACTCCGGCGCCGTCGCCCCCGTCTGCGGCAAGTGCCGAGGGGCCGGCGCGGGCCACGCGCAGCAGGAGGACGAGCACGGCCACCCCGACCGCCGCCCCGACCGCCCCGACGAGAACCGTGATCCCGACCTCGCTGCGCGGGTCGGACAGTGCGGCCACCACGCCGAGAGCGGCGAAGGCGACGAAGCCGGCGGCCGCGACGGCGAGCCACCGCCTGGCCAGCACGCCCAGGGCCGCACCGAGGAGGACCGAGACGACCAGCACCCCACCGATGAGGACCGGCTTGTCCGCGGTCCCGAGCGTCGAGATGGCCGCCCGCTCCAGCCAGCCGGGCACGCTGTCGATGACGGCGTCACCGACCGAGACGACCAGCGATCTGGCGTCCGGGATCAGGCCGGCGACCAGTTCGGCCACGCCCAGCGCCGCCGCCACCGCCGCGATGCCCGCGACCGCGCCGGTGCTCCGGCGCACCGCCCGGGGACCGACGTCCTGCACCGGCGACCGTGCTCCGCTCTCCGTCACACGGGACGCGATGTCCCGGCTCGCGGGCGGCGACACGGGGGCCGGCGGCTTCGACTCCGGATCGTCATGCTCGCACCGTGGGCGGGATCACCGGCCGGATCGGCCGGTTTCCCGGCCACATCGGCCGGTGCCTCGTAGCCTCGTCGAGGTGAGCGCGTTCCGGCAGCAGGCGGAGGACCAGATCCTCGACCGCGCCGCCGCCCTCCTGGCCCGGCGCGGCGCCAAGACCTCCGTGCAGGAGATCGCCGACGCGGTCGGCCTGTCCAAGGCCGGCCTGCAGCACCACTTCCCGACGAAGGACTCGCTGCAGGCCGCCGTGGTGGCCAAGGCGGGCCAGATCGGCCAGCAGGTGCTCGACGTGGTGGCCGGGCTGCCGATCGGTCCCGAGCGCGACCTGCGCGCGATCGAGGCCTGGGTCGACGTCGCCCTGGCGCACCCGGGACTCGTGTCGCTGCTGCTGACGCCGGTCAGCAGCGGCGTTCCCGGCGAGGCGGCCGACAGGGACGCCGAGGCGATCCTGGCCTCGGCCACCGCGGCCCTCGCCGCCTTCGGGGTCGACCCCGACGCAGGCACCGCCGAACGCACCGTGCGGGTCGCGGCCGCCCTGGCCGCCCTCGGCGTCCTGACCCTCGCCGCCCACCAGCAGAACCTCACCGTCGCGTGGCGGCCGCACATGGTCGTCGCCTGCTTCGACGCACTCGGCCACCGCCGATCCGTCCCCACCCCGGAGGCCTGACCCCATGGCTCACCTGCTGTCCCGGATCGGGGCGTTCTCGCACCGCCGCCGGCTCGCCGTCGTGCTCGTCTGGCTGGCGGTCCTCGTCGCCGGTGGCGCGGGCGCCCTCACGCTGTCCGGCGCGACGTCGAACTCCTTCTCGATCCCCGGCCAGGAGTCCACGGTCGCGCAGGAGAAGATCACCGAGGAGTTCGGCGCCGGCGGTGCCACCGTGCGCGTCGCCCTCGCCGCGCCGGAGGGGCAGACGCTCACGGACCCGGAGACCGCGGCGACCGTGGCCGACGTGGTCGACACCCTCGGCGCGCTCCCCGGCGTCGTCTCGGTCTCGAACCCGCTGGACCCGGCGGCGCCCGCGGTCAACGCCGACCAGACCATCGGCTACAGCACCGTGGCCTACGGCGGCCTCGTGGAGGACGTGACCGACGACCAGCGGGCCGCCCTGCTGAGCGCGGTCGAGGACGCCGGCGCCGGTGACCTCACCGTCGAGGCGTCCGGCGAGGCGCTGAACGCGGGCGCCCCCCACATGGGCGTCGGCGAGGTCATCGGCGTCGTGCTCGCCGTGATCATCCTGGCGCTCACGTACGGCTCGCTGGTGACCGCCGGGATGAACCTGCTGACCGCCTCGGTCGGCGTCGGGGTCGGCGTCCTGGGCATCACCATCGCCACCGGCTTCCTGGAGCTGTCCTCCACGACGTCGGCCCTCGCGGGCATGCTCGGCCTGGCGGTCGGCATCGACTACGCCCTGTTCATCATCAGCCGCTACCGGCAGGAGCTGCTCCGCGGGGCCGACGTCCCGACGGCCATCGCGACGGCCACCGGCACGGCCGGCTCGGCCGTGGTCACCGCCGGGCTCACCGTGGTCATCGCCCTGCTCGGCCTGTCCGTGGTCGGCATCCCGTTCCTGACCCAGATGGGCGTCGCCGCGGCCGCGACGATCGTCATCGCCGTCCTGGTCGCGCTCACCCTGGTCCCGGCCGCGATGAGCTTCCTGGGCGTACGGGCCCTGCCGCGGAAGGCGCGCGCCGGTGCCGGCAGCCCGGACGACGCCGGCCGGCGCACCCGCGGTCCGGGGTTCCTCGCCCGCTGGGTGGCCACGGTGACCCGGCAGCGCGTCCTCACCGTGGTCGCCACGGTCCTGGCGCTGAGCGTCCTCGCCATCCCGTTCGCCTCGATGCAGACCACGCTGATCCCGACGCCGGAGCCGGGCAGCACCCAGGCCCGGGCGCAGGAGCTCCTCGCCCAGGGGTTCGGGGAGGGCATCAACGGCCCGCTGGCCGTCCTGGTCGAGGGCGACGGCGCCGCGCAGGCGGCCGCCGGGGTCAGCGAGCCGATCTCCGCGCTGTCCGACGTCGCGCTGGTCACCCCGCCGGTGCCCAACGCCGACGGCACCGCGGCCCTGCTCACCGTCATCCCGCTGTCCGGCCCGGACACCGAGGCCACCGAGAACCTGGTCGGGGACCTCCGCGCCGAGCTCGCCGGCCTCGACGGGGTCGACACCTACGTCACGGGTGCCACCGCGGTGAGCGTGGACGTCGCGCAGGCCCTCGACGAGGCGCTGCCCGTCTACCTGGTCCTGGTCGTCGGCCTGGCGTTCGTGCTGCTGGTCCTGGTGTTCCGCTCCCTGCTGGTGCCGCTGGTCGGCGTGCTGGGCTTCCTGTTCACCGTGGGCGCCTCCCTGGGTGCCACCGTGGCCGTGTTCCAGTGGGGGTGGCTGTCCGACCTGATGGGGCTCACCGGCACCGGGCCGCTGATCAGCCTCACCCCGATCCTGGTCATCGGGATCCTCTTCGGCCTGGCCATGGACTACCAGGTGTTCCTGGTCAGCCGCATGCACGAGGCGCACACCTCCGGGGAGGCGCCGCTGGAGGCCATCCGCGCGGGCTTCCGGCGCTCGGCCCCCGTCGTCGTCGCGGCCGCGCTGATCATGTTCGGCGTCTTCGCCGGCTTCGCCACCAGCCCGGACCCGACCCTGAAGTCCATCGCGTTCGCGCTGGCGGTGGGCATCGTCGTGGACGCCTTCGTGGTCCGCATGGTGCTGGTGCCGGCCGCCCTCGCCCTCATGGGCGAGCGCGCCTGGTGGCTGCCCCGCTGGCTGCGGTGGCTGCCCCACCTCGACGTCGAGGGGACCGCGCTCAAGGGCGACACCCCGGGCGTCGCGGTTCGCGACGAGGAGCACCCCGTCGGTTCCGGGGTCCGCTGACCCGCTCCGGCCCTGAGACCCTTACGTGACAGGCAGGCTGCCATCTTGGCAGCCTGCCTGTCATGTCATCGCTGAGCTCTCCTGGGCAGGGCCTCCCGGCCGCAAGGCCGGCTGCCACGCCGGGCGACGAGGTGCCCGGCCCCGGCGGCTCCGCGTACCAGCTGCTCGTGCAGGTGCGCCCGCTGTACCAGGCAGCCGAACGCGCCGTGAGCGGCGCCCTGCGCGGCACCGACCTGACGGTGCCTCTGCGCGCCGTGCTGGAACTGGTGCTGCACCGGGGCCCGATGACCGTCCCCGAGGTGGCACGGGAGTTCGGCGTGACCCGCCAGAGCGTCCAGGCGCTCGTCGACTCCGGCGCGCAGCTCGGGCTGCTGGCGTTCCAGGACAACCCCCGGCACCGGCGCTCCCGGTTGGTCACGGCTACCCGGCACGGGGAGCAGACCTTCGCCGAGGTGCACCGCCGGGAGCTCTCGAACCTCGACGGCGTCGCCGGCGACCTGGACGCCGACGACCTCGTCCGGTGCGCCCGCGTGCTCGCCCTGCTCACCGACCGCATCCGGCAGATCCCCGACCACGACCAGGACAACGACCAGGCCCAGGACCAGGCCCAGGACCAGGAGCGCGCATGAACCAGCCGCCCGACCTCATCGTCCCCACCGACCTCGTCGACCCGGTCGACCGTGGCAAATTCGACCTCTACCTGCCCGGCCAGGGTGCACGGCCGCCCGTCGTGGTCCTGGTGCACGGCCTGTTCCCGCAGCCCCCACCGGTGAGCCCGCGCCGGACCCCGTTCTTCCGGGCCTACGCCTCGCAGCTCGCCCGGCGGGGCACGGCTGCCGTGGTGTTCGACCACGAGCTGACCGGCGGGACGCGCTACCCCGAAGCGGCGGCGACACTCGACCGGATCCTCTCCGAGGCCCGCGCCGACAGCGAGGTCGACGGCGACTCGGTGGCCGTCTGGTTCTTCTCCGGCGGCGGCCCGCTCGCCTACCCGACCCTCGCAGGAGGGCACGCCTGGCTGCGCTGCGTGGCGCTGACCTACCCCCTCCTGCCCACCGAGGACGTCCCGGGGTGGCCCTCCATGTCCGACGCCCTCCGCGGCCTGGGGCCGACCCCGGTGGTGCTCACCGTCGTCGAGGACGAGATCCCCGACTTCGTGGCCGGGCAGCGCGCACTGCTCGCCGCCGCGCCCGGCGGGCTGACCACCATCGAGGTCCCCGCGGCAGCGCACGGCTTCGACACCGGCCCGGCGACGGAGCACGGCCGGGCCGCGGTGCTCCGGGCTCTGGACGCCGTCGCCGGCCACGTGCTCGGCGCGTCCCGTCAGCCGGCGGCGCCGAGCCGGTAGAGCGCGGTGTGCTCGACGTGCAGCACGGGCTCGCCGTCGGCGAGCACCAGGGCGTCGTAGCGCACCTCGTCGTTCGAGCCCCTCCGGCCGACGGAGGTCACGCGCCCGTGCGACGTCACCAGGGCGGGCAGCCGGGCGACGCCGAGGAAGCGGCAGTCGCTCGCCGTGTGGATCCACGGGCCCAGGGCGACGTTCCGGGTGAGCAGCCGGTGCACCGCCTTGACGAGCATCCCCGGATGCGCCCACGCGTTCTCGCGGTACAGGTCCAGCGGTTCGCCGACGGCGTCGAGGTACCACTCGTTCTGCTCGACGGGGACGACCTCGGAGACGCTGCCGAACGGGCCGACGACCGGATCGGCCACCTGCCCGGCGGCGGGCACCTCGGCGAAGCCGGTGAGATCGGGCCGGTCGGCGGTCCGGCCGGCCGAGCCCACGCAGCGCACCTCGCCGTCGGCGCCGGTGGCGGTCAGCCGGCCGTCGGCCAGCTCCACGAGGAGCTCCTCGCCGTCGTACACCGGCCGGCGGAAACGCACGCCCACCCGCCCGCCGGACAGCCACTCCTCCCCCCAGGCCGCCACCAGCGGTGTGGTGATGCGGGCGAACAGCTCGACCCCGGGGACCAGCGCGCCGGTGAAGCCGAACTGCCGGGCGACGTCGTCGTCGTGGATCTTGTTCTGCGCCTCTTCGATGACGTGGGCGACGAACCGGTGCGGCGCAGGGGCGTCCATGCCGCGGATCGTGGCACGTGCGGTCGGTCCTCGCCCTCCTGCGCCACCGCGGGCGGTCAGCTCCCGGGCGGTGCCGGGAGCGTCTCGATCCTGGTGGCCGCGATGGCGACCTGCCCCTCGGCGTCGTCCAGCCACGCCCGCGGGTCGTCGAAGAGCTCGTCGGCCGCGATGCCGAAGTCCGCCTCGAACGTGTCGGGGTCGACGTCCACGACGGTGCCGGACACCTCCACCTGGTCGCCGGTGCCGATCTCCGGGGACGGCGTGACGGTGACGACGACGACCGGTTCGCCGGCCTCTCCGGCGACGCGGAGCGCGCTGGCGACCGGGGTGGAGGTCAGCACGTCCACGACCTCACCGCGCACGGTGACCTGCTCGCCCAGTGGGGCCTCGGGCTCGCCGAAGAACGACCGGTCGGGATCCGGGGGCGCCTCACCCGGGGGCTCGCCATCCGGGCCATCCGGGGCATCGGGTTCCTCCACCGGCTCGTCCTCACCACCCTCGGCGAGGCTGTCCTGCAGCTCGCCGACCCGGTCCTCGAGGGTCGCCACCCGGTTCCGCAGGCCGGCGAGCTCCTCCCGGACCTCCGTCAGCTCCGCCGCAGTCGCCCCCGTCGGCTCCGTCGCGGACGGCCCGCTGCACGCGGCGAGGCCGATGGCGGTGGCGGTGGCGGTGGCGAGCAGGGCGCCGGCCGGGGCACCTCTCCGCACGGCGGTCCTGCGTGGGCTGTCCATCCGCTTCCTCCGGTCGGGGATGTCCGGGAGACCGCGCGGGCGTCCCGGGGGCTCGTCGACGCGGTGCCCCTCCGGCCCGCCGCCATCCCGGTCCGGCCGCTTCCGACACCAAGTCGCAATGCCCGCACCCCCGCGGTCCGGTGCGCAGCGTGCCCGCTCCGGTCCGCCGCGTCCATGACGATCGGCTGACATCCGGGCCCGTACCGTCCGAGCCGCGTGGTTTGGGGCATGGAGCCCGCTGGAACAGGATGACGACCGGTTGACAGGCCGGCAAGGCAGGCAGGAGCCGTGCATGTCCGAGAAGCGCGGGCTGGACGGCGCGCGGGAGCGGCCGACCGCCGCCGGCGGAGGCGGGGAGGAATCTCCGGCGCCGGACGGTCCCGGAGCGCCCGGTCGCCCCGGGACCGTCGTGCCCGACGCGGAGGCCGCGCCACGGCAGCGCAGGCTCGGCCCGGGTGCACCGCGCTGGACCGTGCACGTGCTGGCCGTCAGCGGGGCGATCCTCGCCCTCGCCGCGATGGGCTGGCTGGTGTTCTGGCTGGTGCTCCGGCTGCCACTGGTCACCTTCGCCGTGGCGCTCGCGGTGCTCCTGGCGGCACTGGCCACACCCGTCTCGCACGCGCTGCGACGCCGCGGGATGCCCGACGCGCCCTCCGCGCTCCTGGCGGTGCTCACGCTCCTCGCCGTCATCCTCGGCATCGGTTTCCTCGTCGGCTTCCGTGCCGCCACCGCCCTGCGGGACCTGACCAGACCCCTGGCCGCCGGGATCGACCGCATCCGCGTCTGGGCCATCGAAGGTCCACTCGGCCTGGACCCCCAGCAGGTCGCCGACATCCGCAACCAGATCGTCAGCTTCCTCTACCAGGCCAGCCCCAGCCCCACGGCCGGCGCCCGCATGGCCGTGACCGCGCTTGGCGGGATGATCCTGGTCGCCTTCCTCGTGTTCTTCCTGCTCAAGGACGGCGCGGTCATGTGGGCCTGGGTGCTGGAGCGCGTTCCCGCCCGCCGGCGGGAGCAGGTCGACGGTGCCGGTCGCTCGGCCTGGGACACCCTGGCCAGCTACGTGCGCGGGGTCGTGGTCGTCGCGCTGATCGACGCCGTCGGTATCGGCGCCGCGCTGCTGATCCTCGGCGTGCCCCTGTGGGTGTCCCTGACCCTGCTCACGTTCGTCGGAGCCTTCGTCCCGTTGCTGGGTGCGACCGTGAGCGGGGCCGTGGCCGTGCTCGTCACCCTCGTGACCAATGACATGACCGACGCGATCATCGTGCTGGTGGTGGTCCTCGTCGTCCAGCAGGTCGAGGGGAACCTGCTGCAGCCGCTGATCATGGGGCGGGCGCTCAACCTGCACCCCGCTGTCATCCTGCTCGCGGTGACGGCCGGTGCTCTGCTGTTCGGGATCGCGGGCGCACTGCTGGCCGTCCCGATCATGGCGGTGACCTACCGCGTCGTCGAGTACGTGCGGCTGCACCCCGTCGAGCCCGTCGGCGCCGCGGTGGAGGGCCCGGCCTCCTCGGGGACGGAGACCGCGGCGGGCACCACCGGGGACGAGCACGCACCGCGGCGCGGGGCCACCCCGCTGTCCGAGCCGGTGGGTGCGCCGGCCGGGACGCGGTGACGACGGGATCACGCCCCCGGACGACGGACGCCCGGCCCCACGGATCGTGGGGCCGGGCGTCCGGGTGCATCTGAGAAGAGCACAGATGTCGGGCTGACAGGATTTGAACCTGCGACCCCTTGACCCCCAGTCAAGTGCGCTACCAAGCTGCGCTACAGCCCGCGCTCCGTCGCACCGGCCCGGAACCCCGGGGCGCGCGATGGCCGCCCCGGAAGATTACCGCACCGCCAGGTCTGTCCGGCGCGCCCCCTGTCACGTCCGGGCGGCCTGCCCCGTCACATCCCATGACACCTCGGCACGACCCTGCCAGCCCTGCGCGCACGGGGCCGTCGCCATCCTCTCGACCAGGGCACCACGGGTGCCGGAGGGACGTTCGTCATGGGTAGGTCGTTCGCATCCCGGGTGAGCCACCGCCGGCTCAAGTGGGTCATCCTGATCGTCTGGCTGGTCCTGGCCGCGGCCTCGGGTCCACTGGCCGGGGCACTTCCCGACGAGCAGGACAACGAGGTCTCCTCGTGGCTGCCCGGCGACGCCGAGTCCACTCTGGCGCTCGAGCGGCAGACCGAGCTGGGCTCCGACCCCGACGTCATCCCCGCCGTCGTCGTCTACGAGCGGACCGACGGTCTCACCGCCGCCGACCTCGCCGCCGTCGCCGATGACGCGGCCGCCTTCGGCCGGATCGACGCGCTCGCCGGCGAGGTCACCGGGCCGATCCCGTCCGAGGACGGGCAGGCGGCGCAGCTGGTGGTGCCGCTGGACATGGGCGACGGCGGCTGGGAGGCGATCGCCCCGATCGTCGAGGACGTGCGCGGGATCGCCGGCGACGGGCCCGACGGCCTGGAGAGCTGGGTCGCCGGACCGGCGGGGAACGCGGCCGACTCCTCCGAGGCGTTCGAGGGCATCGACGGCACGCTGCTGTTCGCCGCCCTGGGCGTGGTCATCCTGATCCTGCTGTTCACCTACCGCAGCTCGGTCCTGTGGATCCTGCCGATCTTCTCCGCGGTGGTCGCGCTCTTCTGCTCGCAGGCGGTCATCACCCTGCTGGCCCGGCACGCCGACCTCACCGTGAACGCGCAGAGCGCCAGCATCCTCACCGTCCTGGTCATCGGCGCAGGCACCGACTACGCGCTGCTGCTTGTCGCGCGCTACCGGGAGGAGCTGCGGCTGCACGCCGACCGGCACGAGGCGATGACGGAGGCGGTGCACCGCGCCGGACCGGCGGTGCTGGCCAGCGGCGGCACCGTGGTCCTCGGCATGCTGTGCCTGGCCGTCGCGGACATGAACTCCACCGCGGGCCTCGGCCCGGTCGCGGCCATCGGCGTCGCCGTCACCCTGGTGGTGCTGATGACGCTGCTGCCGGCTCTGCTGGTCATCTGCGGCCGCTGGGTGTTCTGGCCGGTGCGCCCGGCCCTGGGCAGCCCCGAGCCCAGCGCGACCGGTCTGTGGGCGCGGGTGGGTGCGCTCATCCGGCCGCGTCCCCGGGCCGTCTGGGTCGTCACCAGCCTGCTGCTGGCCGCCTGCATCGGCATGTTCGGCCTCGACGCCAAGGGGCTGACCCAGGCCGACTCCTTCCGCGGCACCCCGGAGTCGATCACCGGTGAGCAGGTCGCGAGCGAGCACTTCCCCGCGACGGCGGGCAACCCGGTCTACGTGCTGACCACCGCCGGGGACGCCGACGCGGTGGCCGACGCCGTCGCCGGCACCGAGGGCATCGGTGCGGTCGAGGCGCCGCAGGTCACCGGCGACGCCGCGCTGGTGCAGGCGGCCCTCGCCGACCCGGCGGACAGCGAGGCCGCCTACGACACCATCGAGCGGCTGCGCACCGGCCTCGACGACGTCGGCGACGGCGCGGCGGTGGTCGGGGGCAACACCGCCGTCAACCTCGACGTCCAGACGGGGTCGCAGCGCGACAACCGGGTGATCATCCCGCTGATCATGGTGGTCGTGCTGCTCGTGCTCGGCGTCCTGCTGCGGGCGATCGTGGCGCCGCTGCTGCTCATCGGCACGGTCGTGCTGTCCTACGGCGCGGCGCTCGGCATCAGCGCGCTGATCTTCGACTGGACGCTGGGCGTCGGCACCACCGACAGCTCGTTCCCGCTGTTCGTCTTCGTGTTCCTCGTCGCGCTGGGCATCGACTACAACATCTTCCTCATGACCCGGGTGCGGGAGGAGGCCTTCGACCACGGCACCCGGCGGGCGGCGCTGATCGGCCTCTCGGCGACCGGCGGGGTGATCACGTCGGCCGGGCTGGTGCTCGCCGCCACGTTCTCGGTGCTGGGGACGCTGCCGCTGACGTTCCTCACCCAACTCGGCATCGCCGTCGCGCTCGGCGTGCTGCTGGACACGATCGTCGTGCGGTCGGTGCTGGTCACCGCGCTCACGCTCGACGTCGGCCGGTGGATGTGGTGGCCCAGCCGGCTGGCGCACCGCAGGGACGAGCCCGAGCACACCGGCGGGGACGACGTCCGGGTGCCCGTGCCCCGGGCCCGTCCGGGCGCCCAGCACGACGTCCGCCCCCTGCCCTGACGGGCGGGAAGGGCAGGCCCGCGCCGGCCCTCCGTCAGCCCTTCTTGCCGTCCCTGTCGCGCCCCTCGCGGACCTTGACCGAGACCTCGATCGGCGTCCCCGAGAAACCCCACTGCTCGCGCAGCTTGCGCTCCAGGAACCGCCGGTAGCCGGCCTCCAGGAAGCCGGTGGAGAAGACGACGAACCGCGGCGGGCGGACGTCGGCCTGCGTCACGTACTTGATCTTCGGCGCCCGCCCGCCGCGCGCCGGCGGCGGGGTCTCCTGCACCAGGGCCCGGACGAACTGGTTGAGCTCGGCGGTGGGCACGCGCTTCTCCCACGACGCCAGTGCCCAGCGCAGGTGGTCGGCCAGCTTGCCGACACCGCGTCCGGTCGTGGCGGAGATGTTGACCCGCGTGGCCCACTTGATCCGGGCCAGGTCGCGCTCGATCTCGCGCTCCAGCTGGTCGTGCCGGTCCTCGTCGAGGGTGTCCCACTTGTTGAACGCGATAACCAGCGCGCGGCCGGACTCGACGACCTGCGTGATGACCCGCTGATCCTGCTCGCTGATGACCTCGTCGGCGGCCAGCAGGACGACGGCGACCTCGGCTGCCTGGATGGCGGCCTCGGTGCGCAGGCTGGCGTAGTACTCCATGCCGCTGGCGGTGTTGACCTTGCGGCGCAGGCCGGCGGTGTCGACGAACCGCCACTCCTCGCCACCGAGGGTCACGATGGAGTCCACCGGGTCGACCGTCGTGCCCGCGACCGAGTCGACGACGGAGCGCTCGTCCTTGGCCAGCCGGTTGAGCAGGCTGGACTTGCCCACGTTCGGGCGGCCGACCAGGGCCACGCGGCGCGGGCCCTCCTCGTGCTCCTGCTCGCGCGGCGCGTCGGGCATCGCGTCGAGGATCAGGTCGAGCAGGTCACCGCTGGAGCGTCCGTGCAGCGCGCTGACCGGCTGCGGCTCCCCCATGCCCAGGCTCCACAGCTCGTGGACGTTGGCCTCGCTGCGCTCGTCGTCGACCTTGTTGGCCACGAGGATCACCGGCCGGTCGCTGCGGCGGAGGATCCGCGCGGCGGCCAGATCGGTGTCGGTGGCGCCCACCTTGCTGTCGACGACGAGCACGATGACGTCGGCGGTCTCCATGGCGAACTGCGCCTGGCGGGTGATCGACGCGCCGATCCCGACGGCCTTGGGGTCCCAGCCGCCGGTGTCCATGACGGTGAAGCGCTTGCCGTTCCACAGCGCCTCGTAGGAGATGCGGTCCCGTGTCACCCCGGGGACGTCCTGCACGACGGCCGCGCGCCGGCCGAGGATGCGGTTGACCAGCGTCGACTTGCCGACGTTCGGCCGGCCGACGATGGCGACGACGGGCAGCGGCCCGTCCTGGTTCCCGGTCGTGCTCTGGTTCTCGGTCATGTGCGGTCCCCTGTCACCAGCGCGGCTTCGGCCAGCGCCACGATGCGGTCCACCACGGCCTGCTGGCTCAGCTCGCTGCTGTCCACGACCACGGCGTCCGCGGCCGGTCGCAGCGGGCTGTCGGCCCGGCTGCTGTCGTACTCGTCCCGCCGGCGGAGGTCCGCGGCCAGGGCGTCGATCTGCGCGGGGTCGGTGACCCCGAGCTGCCCGGCCCGCCGCTGGGCGCGGACCTCGGGGGCTGCGGTGAGGTAGATCTTGAGCGTCGCGTCGGGCAGCACGACGGTGCCGATGTCACGCCCTTCGACGACGACGGTGTCCGCGGCGCCCACGAGGTCGCGCTGCTGGGCTACCAGCTGCCGGCGGACGGCCGGGACGGCGGAGACGGCGGAGACCGCCCGCGTGACCTCGGCGCCCCGGATACGGACGGCGACGTCGACGCCGTCGACCTCCACCCGCTCGAGGCCGGCCTCGGTCCCGACCGCGATCCGGGCGCCCGCGACGACCCGGGCGACCGCCTCGGCGTCGTCGAGCTCCACGCCGGCGTCCAGGACGGCGACGGTCGCGGCCCGGTACATGGCCCCGGTGTCCAGGTAGGCAGCGCCCAGACGGGCGGCCACCCCCCGGGCGACGCTGCTCTTGCCGGTGCCCGACGGGCCGTCGAGGGTCACCGCCCCGCGGAACGGGTACCCGTCGCTCACTGGGCGATGTCCCGGCGCAGAGCCGCGGCACCGCGGAGGTAGACGTGCTGGATCTCGGCGCGCGGCCGCGGGGTCTCCACGTGCGCCATGAGCCGCAGCACCCGCGGGAGGGCGTGCGGGACGGCGATCTCGGTGGCGCACATCAGCGGCACGTCGCCCATCCCGAGCTCGCGCGCGGCGAGGGCCGGGAACTCCGACACCAGATCGGGCGTGGCGGTGAAGACGATGCTGATGACGTCGTCGTGCTGCAGCGCGTTGCGCTCCAGCACGGTGCTCACCAGCTCGCGGGTCGCCTCGAGCACCTGGTCCCGGTCGTCGGCGTCGACCTGGGTCGCGCCCCGGATGGCTCGGACGGCCATGCACACTCCTCGTTCGGATCCCGGCACCCGGAAGGCCGGGCGCCTCGGTCGAGTCTAGGGAGGCGCCGCCAGCGCACCGCCGGGCGTCAACCCAGGGGCCGGATGCCCCACGTCGACGTCGTCGACTCCCCCGGCCCGAGTCGCCGCACCCCCTCGCCGGTGCGCAACGCGTCCGGCGGGCAGGTCATCGGCTCCACCGCCAGGCCCTGGCGGCGCCGCGGCTCCGGCACGACGTCGCCGGTGAACAGCTGGAGGTAGGGATATCCCTCGTCCAGCCAGACCTCCGCCCCCGTGCCGTCGGGTCCCGTGAACCGCACCCGGGCCAGGCCGTCGGGAGTGCGTGCCAGGCCGGTGAAGCACGAGTCCACGACGAGGTTCCCCAGCCTCCGTCCGCCGCGCAGGTCGAACGGCGTGCCGCGCACCGGCTCACTGCCGGTGGGCAGCCCCCGGTCGTCGGTCCGCAGCCGGACCGCACCCGGCGCGGTGAGCGTGCAGTCGTCGACCCGCAGACCCGCCCCCGCGGCCAGGTAGGGGTGGTGGCCCTCCCCGTAGGGCAACGGCCGGTCCCCCGCGTTGGTCGCCGTCGTGCTGACCCGCAAGCCCCCGGCACCCAGCTCGTACCGGACCCGCAGCCGCAGGGTGAACGGGTAGCCGGGCTGCGGGTGCAGCACGTGCTCGAGCTCCACCGCGTCCCGGGCCCGGGCCAGCGGACGCCAGGCGACGAACCGGACCAGCCCGTGGATGGCGGTACCGCGCTCCGGCTCGGTCACCGGGGTGCGGTGCTCCTCGCCCTCCCAGCTCCAGCAGCCGTCGGCGAGCCGGTTGGGCCACGGCGCGAGGACGTGCCCCCGGGCGTTGGCCGCCATCTCCCCCACCGCATAGCCGTCGACGACGTCCCGGCCGCCGCACCGGTAGGTCCGCAGCCCCCCACCCACCTCGACGACGGTGGCCTCGGCCGAACCCGAGCGCAGGACGAACTGCTCGCCGGTGGGCGGCAGGCTCATCCGAGCCGGTTCCCCGAGCGCAGGTCGAACAGGTGCACGTGGCCGCTGCGCGGCCGCACGAGCAGGTGCTCGCCCGGCGCCGGCGGCCGTCGGCCGTCGACCCGCGCGGTGATGTCGTGCTGCGTCCCGTCGATCGTGGTGTGCCCGTACACGTAGGCGTCGGCACCGAGTTCCTCGACGACGTCCACCTCGACCGGGAGCCCGCTCCCGGCGATCTCCAGGTCCTCCGGCCGCACGCCCACGACCACCCGGTCGTCGGCGGTCCGGCCCAGCACGTCGCGCGCGACCGGGTGGATCTCGTCGCCGAACGCCACGCCGCCGTCGGTGACGCCCAGCTCGAACAGGTTCATCGCCGGCGAGCCGATGAAGCCGGCGACGAAGACGTTGGCCGGGCGTTCGTAGAGCTCGCGGGGCCGGCCGGCCTGCATGAGCAGCCCGTCCTTCAGCACCGCGACGCGGTCGCCCATGGTCATCGCCTCCACCTGGTCGTGGGTGACGTAGACGGTGGTGATGCCCAGCCGGCGCTGCAGCTGGGCGATGTGCGTGCGGGTCTGCACCCGCAGCTTGGCGTCGAGGTTGGACAGCGGCTCGTCCATGAGGAACACCTGCGGTTCGCGGACGATGGCCCGCCCCATCGCCACCCGCTGCCGCTGGCCGCCCGAGAGCTCCTTGGGCTTGCGGTCCAGGTACTGCTCCAGGTCCAGCAGCCGCGCCGCCTCGCGCACCCGGGTGCCGATGTCGGTCTTCGGGACCCCGGCCATGCGCAGGGCGAAGCCCATGTTGTCGGCGACGGTCATGTGCGGGTACAGCGCATAGTTCTGGAACACCATCGCGATGTCGCGGTCCTTCGGCGGCACGTCGGTGACGTCGCGGTCGCCGATGAGGATGCGGCCGCCGTCGACGTCCTCCAGCCCCGCCAGCATCCGCAGCGAGGTCGACTTGCCGCAGCCCGACGGCCCGACGAGCACGAGGAACTCGCCGTCCTCGACGGCCAGGTCGAGGCCGTCGACCGCCGGCCGGTCGGCGCCGGGGTACACCCGGGTCGCCTGCTCGTAGGTCACTGTCGCCATCGCCGATGGTCCTCTCTGCGCGCTGGTCGGGCGGGTACGGATGGGCAGGTGCCGGGGGCGCCGGGTCGGGCCGCTACTTGCCGGCGCCGGCGGTGAGACCGCTGAGCAGGTAGCGACGCCCGAACAGGTAGAGCAGGAAGATCGGGACGACCGACAGCGTCACCGCCGCCAGCAGCGCCGGGACGTTGGTGCCGAACTGCCCCTGGTAGTCCCACAGGCCCAGGGTGAGCACGCGGGTCTCGACCGACTGGGTGAGCACCAGCGGAAAGAGGAAGCCGTTCCAGGCGGTCAGCGAGGTGAACACCGCCACGGTGGTGATGGCCGGCTTGGCCAGCGGCAGCACCAGGTGCCGGAGCACCCGGAAGGGTCCGGCGCCGTCGAGGGTCTGCGCCTCGTAGAGCTCCTTGGGGATGTCGCGCAGGCTGTTGGTCATCACCAGCAGCGCCACCGGCAGCGCGAAGGCGGCCGTGGGCAGGATGACCGCCGCCAGGGTGTCGTACATGCGCAGCTGGGTGATCATCAGGTAGACGGGGATGATCGCCGCCTGGGCCGGGATGGCGAGCCCGACGAGCATCAGCGAGAACCCCCGATGCACGCGGCGGCCCGCGTTCCGCGCGACGGCGTAGCCGGCCGGCACGGTGAGGCCCACGACGATGGCGATCGTCGACAGCGTCACGATCAGCGTGTTGACCAGGTAGGTCGGGAAGTCTCCGCTGAGGACGGTGGCGTAGTTCTCCAGCGTCGGGTCCGACGGCGGCAGCAGCGGATTGCTCGACAGGTAGTCCTGCCGGGTGCGCAGGCTCCCGGCCACCAGGTAGTACAGCGGCACGGCGACCAGCACCAGCCACACCGCCGCGCCCACGCCGGCCAGGACGTTGGGCCGGCGCCCGCCCCGCGGCCGGCGCCAGATCCGCCGCCGCTGACCCGCGGGCACCTCGGGGACGGGTGCGATCGGCGAGGGCGGCGCCTCGGCCGTCCCCACGCCACCGGTGCCGCGGTCGGTCGCGCTGCCCGGCACGCCCAGCTCCGCCCGGTCGGTCACATCCCCTCCTGCTGGCTCTGCATCGCACGGAAACCGGTCAGCCGGGTCACCGCGAGGGACAACCCGGCGCCCAGCACCAGCAGCAGCACGGCGATCGCACTGGCGTAGCCGAACTCGAACCCGCTGAAGCCGGTGATGTACATGTGCAGCGGCAGGACACGGGTGGCCGTCCCGGGGCCGCCACCGGTGAGGATCAGGATCGTGTCGAAGGTGGTCACGGAGCCGACCAGCATGAGCACCGTCGAGGTGATGACCGTGTACTTCAGCAACGGCAGGGTGATCGCGAAGAACTGCCGGTAGCGGCCCGCGCCGTCGATGGTCGCCGCCTCGTACAGGCTAGGCGGGATCTGCCGGGCCGCGGCCTGGTAGAGCAGCGTGTGGAACGGCACGTACTGCCAGCTGACCACCCACACCACGGTGTAGACGACGAGGTCGATGTCGCCGAGGAAGTTGAACCGGTCCAGCAGTGGCAGGGCCTGGGTGACCCCGAAATTGGGGTCGAGCACCGCGGCCCACAGCAACGCGATGGCCGCGGTCGAGAGCAGGAGCGGCAGGAAGAACAGCGAGCTGAGTACCGCCCGGTTGCGCTGGCGGCCGGCCGCCCAGACCCCGATCAGGATCGCGACCGGGGTCTGGACCAGCCAGGTCATGACCATGAACCCCAGGGTGAGCCAGAGCGAGTCCAGCGCCCGGTCGTCCTCGGCCAGGCGGGACCAGTTGTCCGTTCCGGTCGGCTCGGGCAGGCCCAGGCCGTCCCACGAGGTGAAGCTGAGGTAGACCACCAGCACCATCGGGAGCACCGCGAACGCCGTGAAGAACGTGATCGCCGGTGCCAGGTACCAGCCCGAGGGCCGGTCCCGCCGTCCTGCCGCCATGCTCCCTGCCTCTGTCCTGGTTGGTCCGGTGGCCGACCGTGCCGGGCCGCCCCGCCGGCGCGCACGAGCTGCGCCGGCGGGGCGGGTGCGGATCAGACCCCGGACATCGCGTCCACGAAGCCCTGCGGCGTCTGCGTGCCGAGGAAGAGCTGCTCCAGCTGGGTCAGCATCTCGGTGGCCTCGTCGGCGGGCAGGTCCTGGTCCCAGGAGAGCTGGAAGCTCGGCGCGTCCTCGACCAGGTCGTACACCCACGTCGCGTAGTCGGCGTTCTCGGTCTCCTCGAGCAGGTCCCGGACCCCGCTCACCGCGGGCACGTCACCGGCGTCGATCAGGTCCTGCACGTACTCCTCCTCGTGCAGGGCCGTGGAGACGTACTCCAGCGCGGTCTCCTTCTGGTCGGAGTCCGCTGCCACCGAGTAGAAGTTGGTCGGGTTGCCGACCACGTTCTGCGGGTCGCCCGCGCCGCCCTCGATGGCCGGGAAGGCCGCCCAGCCGAGGTTGCCCGACTCGACGAACTCCGGGCTCTCGCCCAGCTGGTTCGTGTACTCCCAGGACCCCATGAGGTGGAACCCGGCGTCACCCTGGGCCAGGATCGTCGACGCCCCGCCGACGTCGTAGCCCACCGAGGCGAAGTCGGCGCCGAAGGCACCGCGCTCGATCAGCTCGCGCAGCAGGGTGAGCGCCTCCAGCACGGCCGGGTCCTCCCACGCCCCCTCCTCGCCGTTGCGGATCGCCTCGAAGACCTCCGGGCCGCCGACGCGGTCGAGGATGTACTCGATCCACATCAGCTCGGTCCAGGGCTGGCTGCCCGCCAGCGCGATGGGAGTGACACCGGCGGCCTTCAGCTGGTCGACGGCGGTGAGCAGCTCGTCCCAGGTCTCCGGCACCTGGGCACCGGCGGCGTCCAGCACCTCCTGGTTGTAGTACAGGACGACCGGCTGCACCCCGCGCATCGGCAGGCCGTAGTAGCTGCCGTCGAGCTGGGCGGCCTCGAGCACGCTGGGGATGAAGGCGTCCTCCAGCTCGGGGTTGTCCTCGAACAGCTGCGTCAGGTCCTCGACCTCGCCGGCGTCGACGTACTCCTTGAGGTTGCCGCCGCCCCAGTTGAAGAACACGTCGGGGCCCTGCTCGGACCCCAGCGCGACACGGAGGCGCTGCTTGTAGGGGTCGTTGCCGAAGGTGGCCAGCTCCGCGTCACCGGTCTCGGAGTCCTCGTTGAACCGCTCGATCGAGGCTTCCTCGATGGGGTTCAGCACGGAGTCCTCCAGGGCCCACACCTGAGCGGTGTCACTGTCACCCCCGCCCCCTCCGCCGCCGGGGCCGGAGGAGCCGCAGGCGACCAACGTTCCTGCCATGACGAGTGCGCCGGCCTGCGAGGCCGCGCGGGTCAAACGCCGGGAGGACATCCCACCGCCACCTTCCTGATTCACCGTTGAAGCCGAAAGTTTCGAGCAGTTGCGAGAATGTAGGCCCGGTCACAAACGGGTGTCAACGGAGCCTGTGACCGCGGCCGAATCGTGACCTCTTGACGCGGATCCCGGTCTCCCGTCTACCGTGCGCCAGAACAGGAGGCTGTCGAAATCCCGAAACTTTCGATACCGTGGCGCGGCCTTCTGGGGCGGATGCGCGGCTGATCCGCCCCGGTCGGGTAGGGGCACAGGACGACGGAGGAGAAGGGGCGACCATGGCGTCTCAGCAGCTCGGCCGGCCGACGCTGGCCAGCATCGCGGCCGCGGCAGGCGTCTCCCTGCCGACGGTCTCCAAGGTCGTCAACGGCCGGCAGGACGTCGCCCCGGCGACCCGCGCGCTGGTCCTCCAGCTGCTCTCGGAGCACAACTACGTCCCTGTGGTCCGCAAGAAGGCCGAGCCGGAGAACCCGCTCGTCGAGGTCGTCTTCACCGCGCTGGACAGCCCCTGGGCCGTGGAGATCCTGCGCGGCATCACCGAGAGCGGCCTGGACGTCGTCGTCACCACCCTCGCCCGCTCCCCCGGCGCCGACTGGGTGCAGTCGCTCATCGACGGGGGACGGCGCGGCGCCATCGTGGTGACCTCGCACCTGACCGCCGCCGACCAGCGCCGCCTCGGGAACTCGCACCTGCCGGTCGTGGTGATCGACCCGGTGGACATGCCCGGACAGGACGTGCCCAGCGTCGGCGCCACCAACTGGGCCGGTGGCCTGTCGGCGACCGAGCACCTCGTCGAGCTCGGGCACCGCCGGATCGCCGTCATCGGTGGCCCGGAGGACTTCCTCTGCAGCCGCGCCCGCATCGACGGCTACCGCGCCGCCCTCGAGCGGGCCGGGATCGGGGTCGACCCCGACCTCGTGCGGCACGGCAACTTCCACCACGAGGGCGGGTACGACCAGGCCCGCATGCTGCTGGAGCTGCCCGACCCGCCGACGGCGATCTTCGCGGGCAGCGACGAGCAGGCCTTCGGCGTCATGGAGGCCGCCCGTCAGGCCGGCCTGTCGGTGCCCCGGGAGCTCAGCGTCGTCGGCTTCGACGACCTGCCGATGGCCCGGTGGTCCTCGCCCCCGCTCACCACCGTCCGTCAGCCACTCGCCGACATGGGCCGGATGGCCGGCCGGATCCTGCACCAGCTCATCGACGGCAACGCGCTGGACAGTCAGCGCCTGGAGCTCGCCACGCACCTGGTCCCCCGCGCCTCGACCGCCCGCCTGCGCTGATCCGCCTCCCCACCGCACACCAGGAGCGCTCCCCCGTGACCCAGATCCCGGCCGGCTTCCCGGGCACGACCGTCCACGATTCGACGGGCCGGCCCGGCGCCGTGGTGTGGGGAGATCCCGCACGCCCCCTGCATGAGCGGGTCCGCGCCCTGATGGACGTGATGACGCTCGAGGAGAAGGTGGCGCAGCTCTACGGCGTGTGGACCTCGATCGGCGACGGCGACGAGGTGGCCCCCAACCAGCACGATTTCGCCGAGCCGCTGCCCCCCTGGGCCGAGCTGACCGCGCCGGGCCTGGGCCAGCTGACCCGGATGTTCGGCACCGCTCCGGTCGAGCCGGAGACCGGGGCGCGGGTCCTGGCCCAGACGCAGCGCGACCTGGTCGCCGGGTCCCGCCTGGGCATCCCGGCCGTCGCCCACGAGGAGTGCCTCACCGGGTTCGCTGCCTGGCAGGCGACGGTCTTCCCCACCCCGCTGGCGTGGGGCGCCTCCTTCGACCCCGGCACGGTGCACGCGATGGCCGCCGGCATCGGGGCGCTCATGCGCTCGGTCGGCGTCCACCAGGGGCTGTCCCCCGTGCTCGACGTGACGTTCGACCCCCGCTGGGGCCGGACGGAGGAGACGATCGGCGAGGACCCCTACCTCGTGGCCGTCCTCGGCGCCGCCTACACGCGGGGCCTGGAGGACGCCGGGGTCGTCGCCACGCTCAAGCACTTCGCCGGGTATTCGGCGTCCGGCGCGGGGCGCAACCACGCCCCGGTGCACCTGGGGCCCCGCGAGTTCGCCGACGTCGTCCTCCCGCCGTTCGAGGCCGCGCTCCGCGAGGGCGGTGCACGGTCGGTCATGAACTCCTACGCCGCCGTGGACGGCGTCCCGCCGGCGTCGGACCCGGCCCTGCTCACCGGGCTGCTGCGTGGGGAGCTGGGCTTCGAGGGCGTCGTGGTCGCGGACTACTTCGCCGTCTCGTTCCTGGAGACCATGCAGGGCCAGGCCGCCTCGCCCGGGGAGGCCGCGGCGCTGGCCCTCACCGCCGGCATCGACGTGGAGCTGCCGACGGTCCGCTGCTACGGCGAGCCGCTGCTGGACCTCGTCCGGTCTGGGCGGGTGCCGCTGGAGATCGTGGACCGCGCGGTCGAGCGCGTGCTGCTGCAGAAGGGGCAGCTCGGGCTGCTCGACACCGGCTGGGACCCCGAACCGCCCGCGCTGCGCGACGGCGGGCCGATCGACTTCGACCCGCCGCACCTGCGGGCCCTGGCGCGCACGCTCGCCGAGCGGTCCGTGGTCCTGCTGGACAACCGGTCCGGCGTGCTCCCGCTGGCGGGGCCGGCGCGGATGGCGGTCGTGGGCCCCTGCGCCGACGACGTCCTCGCGCTCATGGGCTGCTACGCCTTCCCCAACCACGCCGGCGCCTTCCACCCGGACATGCCGGTCGGCATCGAGCTGGCGACCGTGCTGCAGGCCCTGCGGGCGGAGTTCCCGGACGCCGAGGTCACCGGCGCACCGGGCTGCCCGGTGCAGGAGGTCGACCACAGCGGCATCCCCGACGCCGTGCACGCGGCCCGGTCCGCCGACGTGTGCGTCGCCGTCCTCGGTGACCGCGCGGGGCTGTTCGGTCGCGGCACCTCCGGCGAGGGCTGCGACGCCGAGGACCTGCGGCTCCCCGGCGCCCAGGCCGACCTGCTCGACGCCCTGCTGGACACCGGCACACCCGTCGTCCTCGTCCTGCTGACCGGGCGGCCCTACGCCCTGGGCGGGGTCGTCGACCGGACGGCGGCGATCGTGCAGGCCTTCTTCCCGGGCGAGGAGGGCGCCGGCGCCGTCGCCGGGGTCCTCAGCGGACGGGTCAACCCCTCGGGGCGGCTGCCGGTCCAGGTGCCGCGGACGCCGGGTGGCCAGCCGGCCACCTATCTCGCCCCGGCGCTCGCCCGGCAGAGCGACATCAGCTCTGCCGATCCGACGCCGGCGTTCCCGTTCGGGCACGGGCTGGGCTACACCTGCTTCGAGTACGCCGACCTGCGGATCGACGGCGCCGCCCCCGGAGACGGGCCCGTCGCGGTGCCCACCGACGGCGAGGTGCGGGTCTCCTGCACCGTCGCCAACACCGGCGACCGGGCCGGGACCGAGGTGGTGCAGCTCTACCTCGAGGACCCGGTCGCCAGCGTCGTCCGGCCGGTGCGGCAGCTGATCGGGTTCGCCCGGACCGAGCTCCGGCCCGGCGAGCGGGCCCGGGTCGGGTTCACCGTGCACACCGACCGCACGTCATTCACCGGCCGCGACCTCCGCCGGATCGTGGAGGCCGGCGACCTCGCGCTGCGCCTCGGCTCCTCCAGCGAGGACCTGCGGCTCGACGCCCGGGTGCGCCTGACCGGCCCCGACCGGGTGGTCGGACCCGGCCGGGTCCTCACCACGCCGGCCCAGGTCAGCCGCTGCTGAACTCCCCGCGAGGACGCCGGTCAGGCGTCCTCGCGGGTGACCCTCCCGGTCGGGTCGACCGCGCCGGACGGCGTCGGTCGACCGCGCCGGACGGCTCAGAGGCCGACGAGCTCGGAGAGGGTGCCGAGCTCCTGCCGGCTGAGCTTGCGGATCGTCCCCGAGCGCATCGCCCGCAGCTCGATCGGGCCGACCGCGGTGCGGGTCAGCCGGGACACCGGCAGGTCGACCGCGGCCAGGAGCCGGCGCACGATGTGCTTGCGGCCCTCGTGCAGCACGACCTCGACCACGGACTGGCCCGCGTGGGTGTCCACGACCCGGAACGAGTCCACCTTCACCGGGCCGTCGTCGAGGTCGATCCCGCCGCGCAGCCGCTTCGCCAGGTCCCGGGGCACCGAGCCCGACACCTGGGCGAGGTAGGTCTTGCGCACCCCGTAGGAGGGGTGGGCCAGCCGGTGGGCCAGCTCCCCGTCGGTGGTGAGCAGCAGCAGGCCCTCGGTGTCCTGGTCGAGCCGTCCCACGTGCACCAGCCCGGGCGCCAGGTCGCCGACCATGTCGCCGACCGTCGGGCGGTTGCGGTCGTCGCTCATCGCGGTGAGGACGCCCGGCGGCTTGTTCATCGCGTAGGTGACGCGGTCGTCGCGGATCTCGAGCCGCACGCCGTCGACGGCGATCTTGTCCCGCGCGGGGTCGACCCGCATGCCCTGCACCTGGACGACGGCGCCGTTCACGCTGATCCGCCCGGCGTCGATCATGTCCTCGGAGACGCGGCGCGATCCCACGCCCGCCCGGGCCAGGACCTTCTGCAGCCGCTCCCCCTCGCGGTCGTCGCCGTCGGTCTCGGGGGCACGGTCGGCGGGGTGGACGGGAGCGAGCTCCATGTCCTCGGACCAGCCCTCGCCGGAAGCGGTGGGGACGTCGTCGTTCGGGGTCGCAGCGTTCATCGCCGCCCAGTCTCCCACCTCGGCGCCGGTGCTCCCGCCGCGCCGTCGTGCACCCCACCGCGTCGGGCGGCCGGATAGCGTGCGGGCGCCGGCGGGTGGAACGGACGGAGTGGACCGATGCGGCGGTGGGCGGGGCTCCTCCTGGTGACGACGCTGGGTACGCCGGGCGCGCTCATGGCGTGCTCGTCCGATCCCGTCGAGCGCGTGCCTCCGGTGAGCGAGAGCGGTCGGGACGACCTCGCGCGCTACCGGATCGAGCCCGGGGGCGACCACCCGCTCGCCTGGGTCGACGGCGGCGACTACCTGGCCGTGACCATCCGTGGCAGCTCCAGCTGTCCGCGGGGGCCGGGTTCCCTGACGGTGACGGAGCCCCAGCACCTGACGATCGACGTGGTGGACCTGCGCCCCGGCCAGGAGGTGTGCAGCGCCGACGACGCGCCGCACGTCACGGTCGTGGAGGTGCCCGACGGACTCGATCCGACGCGTCCGGTGACCGCGGTGCTCGACTGGGGCCCGTCCTCGGACGACACCACCACGGCGACGCTCGCCCCGCCGGGGTGAGCGACGACGTCGCCGGACGGGTCAGCTGTCGGGGTGCTCGTCGAGGACGGTGGAGGTCTCCGGCAGCAGCGGGGCGAGCTCCGGCAGCTCGGCCAGGCTGCGCAGGCCCAGCCGCTCGAGGAACAGCGGCGTGGTGGCGTAGAGGCCTCCCCCGCTGTCCGGATCGCTGCCCACCTCCGACACCAGCCCGCGGGTGATCAGCGTCCGCATGACGCCGTCGACGCCGACGCCGCGGATCGCGGCGACCCGGGCACGGGTGACCGGCTGCCGGTAGGCGATGACGGCCAGGGTCTCCAGCGCGGCCTGGGTCAGCCGGCTGCGCTGCCCGTCCACCAGGTACCGCTCGACGACGCCGGCGTGCTCCTCCCGGGTGTAGAGCCGCCACCCCTCCCCCACCCGGCGCAGCGTGATCCCGGCCGACCGGGCGTCGTAGCCCGCAGCCAGGTCGGCCAGCCCGGTGCGGACCTGCGCGACGTCGCAGTGCAGCGCCCCGGCGAGGGTGACCTCGTCGACGGGGTCGTCCATGACGAACAGCAGCGCCTCGAGCCCGCCGCGCAGCTCGTCCGGGTCCAGCAGCTCCAGGGGCTCCGGTTCCGGCTCGGGCTCGGGTTGCGGCTCGAGCTCGGGCTCGGGCTCCGGGGCGGTGACCGGTGCCGCGTCGCCGTCGTCCTCGAGCGGCACGGGCGCGACGTCCGGGACGTCGACCGGCAGGTCGGACACCCGGGCGGCGAGCTCCGCTGCGACGGCGTCCCAGGCGGCGGGGTCGTCGTGCCCCCGGCGCTCGGCCTCCTCACGCGTCGCCGCCAGCTCCGCGGCCAGGGCCTCCCACGAGATGGGTGCCGGCTCCAGGCGGGACCGGTCGTCGTCGCCGTCCACGGGCTCGCTCACGAGTACTCCTCGTCGATGTCGATGTCGATGTCGATGTCGCTGCCGCCGTCGGTGGCGGGCGGAACGCTGCCGTCCGGGCCCGGCTCGGGCAGCGCGCCGTCCACGTCGACCGCCGTCGTCGTGCCGCCGGGCAGCTCTCCGTCCACGTCGACCGCGCCGTCGGCCTCCCGTCCGGCCCAGCGCACGTGCAGGTCGCCCAGCGGCGTCAGCTGCTCGAAGGTGACCCGCTGCTGGCGGTAGAGCTCCAGCAGCGCCAGGAACCGGGCGACGACCTCGAGGGTGTGCGTGCAGTCGGCGGTCAGCGCGCGGAAGGAGACGGTGCCGGCGCGGGCCAGGTGGTCGCGCACCACCATCAGCTGCTCGCTGACGCTCACCGCCGGGGCGTGCAGGTGGCCGACGCCGACGACCTCGGGGGCCTTGGGCGCCAGGGCCCGCGCGGCGAGGGCGGCGAACTGCTCGGGTGTCAGGTCGAGCCGCACCTCCGGCACGAGCTCGGCGAACCGCGCCTCCAGCCCGACCGCGCGGGGGAACCGGCGGGCGGCCTCGGTCTCCCGCTCGCGCAGGAAGGCGGCGGCCTGCTTGTAGGCCTTGTACTGCAGCAGGCGGGCGAAGAGCAGGTCCCGGGCCTCGAGCAGCTCGAGGTCCTCCTCGTCGTCGACCTCGGCCGCGGGCAGCAGCCGGGCGGCCTTGAGGTCGAGCAGCGTGGAGGCGACCACGAGGAACTCGCTGGCCTGGTCGAGGTCGAGCTCGTCGCCCAGCGCCCGCAGGTGGGCGATGAACTCGTCGGTGACCGTCGACAGCGCGATCTCGGTGACGTCGAGCTTGTGCTTGCCGATCAGCTGCAGCAGGAGGTCGAAGGGACCCTCGAAGTTGGTCAGCCGGACGGTGAAGCGCGATGCCGGCTGCGCCTCGGTCACGACCGCAGCCTAGAAGAGACCGTCAACGCACCAGCTTGTCCTGACGAGCGGGGGCCCGGAGGGCTCCCCGAGGAAGGACGGGGTGGCTCCGCGTGCCAGGGAACGGCACGTGGTCGCGGTGTCGTCCGGAGGACGACGTCGTCGCGGCTCAGCCCTTGAGCCGGCGCACCAGGACGGACTCCTCGCCGCGGTCGGCCAGGTCGGCGAGGATCACCGAGATCGCCTCGCGGACGATGCGTCCCCGGTCGGCGGCCACGCCGTGCTGCCCGCGGAGCGTGAGCCGGGCGGTCTCCAGCTCCATCAGGTCGTCGGCCGAGATGTAGACGGTGATCTTCTCGTCGTGCTTCGTCCGCTCCCGGCCACGGGCGGGCCGGCCCCGGGTCGGCACGTGCGGCTTGAGCACCGGAGCCGGTGCCGGGGCGCCGCGGAACGCCTCCAGCTCGTCGTTCGCGGGTGCGGCCGGCGTCGCTCCGCCGGGCACCAGGGTGAGCGGGCTCGCCGGTGCCGTCTCCTCGGCGCGGCGGCCCGCCGCCGCGTTGCGGAGGGCGGGCGAGCTGACGGTGGTGCTCAGGCTGGGCAGCTCGGTGACCTCGGGGACGGCCGAGGCGGCGTCGGTGCGGCGGAACAGCTCCGAGGCCCCCGGCAGCACGGGACGACGCGTCATAGTGCGATGACCTCCTTGGCGAGGTCGCGGTAGGCCGCGGCACCCGAGGAGGTCGGCGCCCAGGTGGTGATCGGCTGGCCGGCCACCGTGGTCTCCGGGAACCGGACGGTGCGCTGGATGACGGTCTGGAAGACGGTGTCCCCGAAGGCCTCGACCACCCGGCTGAACACCTCCTTGCAGTGCACCGTCCGCGCGTCGTACATCGTGGCGAGGATGCCGGAGATCTCCAGCTGCGGGTTGAGCCGCTCCTTGACCTTGTCGATGGTGTCGACGAGCAGGGCCACCCCGCGCAGCGAGAAGAACTCGCACTCCAGCGGGATCATCACGCCCTGCGCGGCGGTGAGGGCGTTGACCGTGAGCAGCCCCAGCGAGGGCTGGCAGTCGATGAGGATGTAGTCGTACTCGTCGCGCACGTCGGCGAGCACCCGCATCAGGGTCTGCTCGCGGGCGACCTCGCTGACCAGCTGCACCTCGGCGGCGGACAGGTCGATGTTGCTGGGCACCAGGTCCAGGCCGGGGATGTCGGTGTGCACCCGGACGTCCCGGAGCGTGGTCTGCCGCTCCATCAGGGCGTTGTAGATCGTCCGGTCCATGTTCTGGGCCGGGATGCCCAGCCCGACCGACAGGGCACCCTGCGGGTCGAGGTCGATGAGCAGCACCTTGCGGCCGAACTCGGTCAGCGCGGCGCCCAGGTTGATCGTCGACGTCGTCTTGCCGACGCCGCCCTTCTGGTTGCACATCGCGATGACGTGGGCCGGACCGTGCTCGGTCAGCGGCTTGGGGTCCGGCAGCCGGCGCTGCCGGGCGCGCGCGGGGTCCAGCCGCGAGGCGGCGGCACCCATCTCCGGGTCGGTGGGGGGGGGGGGGGGGGGGGGGGGGGGGGGGGGGGGGGGGCGGCCGTGGGGGCGCTTGCGTTGTGCTTCTTCCACGAAAATCCAGCAAAA